>CAYTGY010000324.1:0-4200 GCA_964437265.1 uncultured Spirochaetaceae bacterium
GACCGCACCACAATCCTTGGCCGGGCAGTGCGGTTTATTCAGGATCGGACCAGCCGGATTGACCGGTATGCAGACAAGGCGGACTTTATGCGGCGAAGCCTCTGGAATCAGCGGCTGCTCTCCCGCGCATCGCAACTGAACCTGGTCTAGCGCAATTGACATCAATGGGTGGCTACGGTATCTTGCCTTCTCAACTCGTGGTGGCGTAGCTCAGTCGGTAGAGCAAGCGGCTCATATCCGCTCGGTCGGGGGTTCAAGTCCCTCCGCCACTAGTTTCTTCAGAGTTCCTTCTGCGAGATCAAACCATCCGCACATTGCGTAGCCTGCGTCGATGTTCTGTAGGAAGGATAGCCTCGTCCTACAAGGCAATCCAGTTCTCAACCGATAACCCTGGAACCCTGCGGAACTCGTCCTCGTTGTTCGTGACCAGTATGAGACCGCGAGAGCGTGCGTGTGCGGCGATCAGCATGTCCATTGGTCCGATCGGAGTGCCGTGCTTCTCAAGATGCGCACGGATTTCCCCGTACGCTCGGGCTGCCGTGTCCTCATACGAAAGGACCGTGAACGGTACCAGGAACTCCAGAAGTGCGACAGTGTTTTGTTCCGGGTTCTCACTCTTTGAGACTCCGTGCTGAAGTTCTGAGAGAGTGATGGTCGAGATTGCGATGTCATCGACGTCGCGCGCGCGAATCCGCTGTACGAGTGAGACCGAACGCGTGCGAATCACGTCGATGCAGACGTTGGTATCCAACATGTAGGTCAATCGAGGTTCTCCCGGACTTCAGCGGTACCTTGGGAACGAGCGGCTGCCATGTAGTCTTCGGAGAACTTCTCAAGACTGCGCTCGAAGAGATCCCACTCAGCACCTTTGGGTATGAGCATGACGATTCCGTCGACCTTCTTGATGTGGACCGAGTCGCCGGTGAAGGCGTACTTCTTGGGAAGTCGTACCGCCTGGCTTCTGCCGTTGACGAATAGCTTTGCAGTGTCCATGGAGTACCTCCGACGTTTGTATCTATCATAGTATATATCGCGGTGCGGTGACAAATGCGGCGCGAAATCGTGGCGCCAAATCTGCGCGGAGTGCTACGCTATGTGGCTGCGTTCTTCGCGGGAAGCTCGATACAAAGTCGGTTAAGCAAGTTCTGCCGGTATTCCAGCCGCCTAGACTTCCCGGACTTCTTTTTCCTCCGATTTTTCGGTGGCGCTTCTATGACAGATTCGCCTTCCTGCAACTCGCGGACCTCGACATGGGCGTAGTTCTCGACAGGGCGGCCGAGCGGATCATGTACGGGCGTGGCGAATGACTTGTACCGTGCTGTTTCAACAGTGAACGCGTATGCGCCGTCCGTCGGCCGGCCGTTTTCCCGGAGCCGGATATCAGCCGCGATCGAGAACCTTGACCAGTTGCACGAAAAGTCCGGAAATCTGATTGTCTCGATCCTTATGTTGTCGAGGTCGTCCAAATCCTCCACGCCAAACGCAGAGCACGGCAGAACCGCGCGACCTCGAATGCGCAACCGGCGCGGATGGCTATGGCGTCCTAAGGTCGCCAGCCATCTCCTCCAGAGCTGGATCATCGACCCCCCGTACGTCGATTGCTCGGACTATGCTCTTCCTGTGGTTCAACAGCGCGGCAATCTCCGTGGTGTTGTATACCTCGACCACGAGCGTTTTCTCCGATATGTGGTTGGCGTACACAATGGTGATTCCCTCTTCAACGTTGGGTGCAATCCGTTCCGGAAAAAGCCTCCAATCGTTGTAGAAGCGAACCGCCAGCTCAGCGGCTGTCATTCGGCATTGCACCGTAGGCGCCGCTATCCCTTCCAGTGAAAGCATTCGCGGCAACGTCAGAGTGAGCAAGCGGGCCCGTAGGTTGGCGGACTCGAAATCGTTTGGTGTTGTTCGTATCACCACCTTGTTCGAGTTTTGCTCGGAAATCGGCTGGTAACCGGCCAACGGTTCTTCTGTCCGCTCGCTCCGCGTACTCCGTTGCTCCAGACGGAAATGGTCCATCGTCCCACTGCGGTCTTCGGCTCTCCGGAAAGCGAAATCCAGGACTCCACCGCTGACCCCCAGATCCAGAACCGGGTCAATAGTGCCGGTGTTCGTTGTCATGCTGTCTCCACCAAGCGCCGTGCGAGTTCATTTCCGGCATGAATGTTGTGGGGGAACTCCTTGAGTATCCCGGCCAGGTCTACTCCCTCAACAATAGGATAATGGTAGTTGAGATCAAGGACCAGGTTCTCTCTGGTCAAACCGTAGGTGACGTTCAGTGTATACCGTGAAGACTCAACCGCGTGCTTGATCTGAATTTCGTTGACGGCGTCACCACTTCCTATTCGTCGGTATTGCTCCTGAACAGAGTCGAGGTCAGTGCCGGGAACGGCGCTGAAACGCTATGTTTGGAGGTGTACCGATTGAGACCTCAATAGGAATCTTCTCGTCGGTCTTCAACCAGTTTACGCGCTGCACCACCCATTCGGGGGTAAGGATTGCGGTGTTCCAGGCTCCAACTACGGTGAGGTTGGTTGACAGACGCTGCTTCACGTCAAGCAGAGTATCACGCACCGTGCCGAAGCACCATAGCGCCTGACGGTGCAAGACAGCACAAGTGAGCGGTGGAGCAACATGCCCGTGGACGGGGTTTCGACCATTGAGCGGCGCATCGCCGGACCTGTAGAATCGACTTGTGTTCTCGAACCGGAGGTCACATGCGTTCACGTGAACAGGCGAACCGCTGGGTTGCAGTGCTCATCGTGTGTCTATCCGGTCTGGTAGCGACCACCGCGACCGCTGAGACGGTCGACGGCCCGCGCCACGCGCTGGTCATTGGCAACGCGGCCTACGGGCACTTTGGCGCGCTGGGGTTCAGCGTGAGTGAGCTCATCAATGCGTCATTCGCGCAGATGGATGAGGCGGTGTTCGAGTTCGGAGAGACGCTGGCGCGAGAGGGCGGGGTGGGACTGTTCTACTACGCCGGACACGGGATTGAGGCAGGCGGGGTGAACTACTTGGTGCCGGTGGATCAAGAGATTCGCGCTGATCGCGAGTTGCGCCGCAAGGCGATCAGTGTGAGCGCGGTTCTCTCAGAGATGGAATATGCCCGTAACGGGACGAACATCATCATCTTAGACGCCTGCCGCGACAATCCGCTTCCGGCCAACGCGCGCAGCTCCGGCAGCAGCCGGGGGTTGAGTGTGGTGCAGGCGCCCTCAGGGAGTCTGGTGTGTACGCGACTTCCCCGGGGCAGGCTGCGGCCGACGGCCGTGGGCGAAACGGTGTGTTCACCGGAGCGCTGCTGGAGCACATCGCGACTCCCGGCATTGATGCGATGAGCATGCTGTTGGAAGTGCGCCGCGACGTGATGGCGGCCACCGGGGGCGAGCAGACGCCGTGGGAGAACAGCAGTCTCACCGATCGATTCTACTTCGCGGGGGCGCCTGCGGGTGCGGTTGCATCCCCAGAGACTACGCAGCCGACAGGTCCGCGGCTCCAGGTGGTGCCGACCTACGGCGAGAAGCAGATCAGTGTCGCGACAGCCGGAGACCTGTACCTGGACGGTGAGCTCATTGGACGGCTTGATGCCGGTCAGGCCGCGCGGTTGCAGGATGTGCCCACCGGCAGCCGGGAGCTTGCGATGGACTACGGGGAAGAGCGTGAGAGGGTGACGGTAACTGTGCGAAGTGGTATCACCGCGACGGCACCGTTTGAGTACCAGCCTGCACCGGCGGAGCCGGAGCTGAGCCTGGATACCGTCGTGGTAGAAGGCGGCACATTCCAGATGGGCAGCGCGAGCGGGGGCGTTAGCAACGAACTGCCGGTGCACACGGTGACGCTTGACGTTTTCCGGATGAGCAGTACGGAGGTGACCTTCGCTCAGTACGACGTGTTCGCGCGTGCGATCGGCCGTGATCTGCCGGATGATGAAGGCTGGGGCCGGGGAGATCGGCCGGTGATCAATGTGAGCTGGGACCGCAGCGCGAACGGGTGGCGAGTGCCCACGGAAGCCGAATGGGAGTACGCGGCGCGCGGAGGGCAGCAGGCACGGGATACCACCTACGCGGGAAGTGACAGCGTAGAGGCGGTTGCGTGGTATGGCGGAAACAGCGACAGCCGGACGCATCCGGTGGGACAGAAGCATTCGAACGAGCTTGGGCTGTATGACATGAGCGGGAACGTGTGGGAGTGGTGCTGGGA
>CAYTGY010000325.1:0-4181 GCA_964437265.1 uncultured Spirochaetaceae bacterium
CCAGGAGACGGGAAACTCAAAGGTCACCGGCGCACTTGAGAGTGCCTCAATCGCCTGCGAGTAGGGGATCCGGTCAAACTGGGCGGAGGCGACATGCTCAAGGCTCTTGATGAGCCCCGGTTCAATGCGAAGGTCAAAGAACGCCATATCCTCTTCGCACTCAGTCAACAACCCTCGGATCAGCGTTTTGAGAAACTCTTCGGCGAGGTCCATGTTGCAGTGGATGTCGCAGAAGCTGACCTCAGGTTCGATCATCCAGAACTCCGCCAGGTGGCGGGTGGTGTTGGAGTTCTCCGCGCGGAAGGTGGGTCCGAACGTATAGACGCGATCCAAGGCGCACGAGTAGGTCTCAGCGCCCAGCTGACCGCTGACCGTCAGGAAGGCGGGGCGTTCGAAGTAATCCTTCCCGTAGTCGATAGGTCCCGAGCCGGCAGCGATCGCGTCCATGTCCAGCGTGGTCACCTTGAAGAGCTCGCCCGCGCCTTCGGCGTCGCTTGCCGTGATGATGGGCGTGTTGATGTACAGGAACCCCCGGTCCTGGAAGAAGCGGTGGATTGCGTAGGAAAGATAGTTGCGCACCCGCGCCACCGCGCCGAAGGTATTGGTTCGCGCACGAAGATGCGCGATCTCCCTAAGAAACTCAAAACTATGTCGTTTCTTCTGGAGCGGATACTCCTCCGCTGGACAGGTGCCGGCCACCTCTACCTGGCTCGCGGCCAACTCCACGCGTTGGTTCTTCCCCTCGCTGGGAACCAGCTGTCCGGTGGCGACCATGCTGGCACCGGTAGTAACCGCATCCATCATACGTGCCATCGTTTGGTTGGCGGTGTCGCACACAATCTGCAGTCCCGAGAGCGAGGAGCCGTCGTTCAGGTCGATGAACGCGACATTTTTGGCGGCCCGCTTGGTTCGGACCCAGCCGGCGACGGTGATCGTTTGGTGTTCGGGGTCGGTGCGTAGAACGTCCGCGACTCGGACTCGGTTGGTGAGGTCGATCGTGCTCATGGTGAACCTGAGAATGGCACAGACGAGTGTGGCGCGTCAAACCGTTGATCGGCCGGGCGGTGGGGCGGCCGCGGCCCCGGCGGCAGGCTCGGGCGCGTTTTACACCGATCACCGAATCGTCATACACTACGGCGCATGACCATACAGCTCTACGGCAGCTCCAAATCCGCGGCGACCCGAGCGGCGGAGCGGTTCTTGAAGGAACGACGGATTGACTATCAGTTCGTAGATGTTGTGCAACGCCCTCCCGGCGCTCGGGAACTCGAGCTCTTTGCCCGGCAGGTAGGCGCGGAGCACCTTATTGACGAGTCTGCGCCGGTGTACCGTAAGCGCGGCATGGCGTACATGGAGTTTGACGCGTTCGAGGAGATCGCCGAGCGACCGGAGTTGCTCCGGGTCCCCATTCTTCGTGCCGGCCGCGCCGTGGTGGTTGGAGATGACCCGGACGGGTGGGCGCGTCTGACAAGTGAGGCCGCCGGTGGGTAGCGAAACACTTCAGATAGATAGCGAGATTGGCCGACTGCAGACCGTGGTGGTGCACACGCCCGGCGACGAGATAGAGGCCATGACGCCCCAGGCGGCTGAGCGATTGCTCTACAACGAGATCATCCCGCTGCCGAGTGTGCTCGGCGAGCATCGCATTCTGAAGCAGGTGCTTTCCGCCGTCGCGGACGTGCACGAGCTGGAGACGCTGCTTGCTGAGGCGCTCGCCGCCGGTGATGACGCGCGTGCGGAGCTGATCACCGGGGTAACCGAACGGATGGGGGAGCGGGAGGCCCTGGTGGAGTGGCTCAGTGGGCTCTCCGCGCCACAGCTGGCCCACACCGTGATCCGCGGTGTTCCGCTGCGCCGTGACTCGCTGGACGCGTACCTCAGCGACCGACGCTACGAGGTCCCGCCGCTACCCAACCTCTACTTCATGCGGGACTCTTCGTTTGTGGTGAGAGACCAGGTGATGGTGGGGGCGATGGCACATGAGGTGCGGAGTAACGAGGCGCTCATCCTCCGCACCGTTTTCCGGTATGCCCCGTCATTCGGTCCCGCAACGTGTACACTTGATGGAGTTCGGCGACGCGCGCCGCGGTTCTCAATTGAGGGCGGCGACGTAGTGGTGGTGGACCGCAATGTGCTCACCGTAGGGGTGAGCGAGCGAACCACGCCGGCGGGCATTGACGCGCTTGCGGCCGCGCTCGGCGAGGCGAGTGAGGAACCGCTGACCATCCTGGCCGTGCTCCTGCCAAAGGAGCGGCGCGCGATCCACCTGGACATGGTGTTTACGATCGTTGACGCTGACGCCGCGCTGGTCTACGAGCCGCTGGTGTCCGGATGGAACCGCCGGCGGGTGGTGCGGATCGATCATCGCCCCGGACGGGAGCCGGTCATTCGAGAGACCGAGGGACTGCTCCAGGAGCTCGATACGCTGGGCCATCCGTTTACCGCCATCTCCTGTGGTGGCCGGGATCCACGAATCAGAGACCGCGAGCAGTGGCTCGCCGGGGCAAACGTGTTTGCGCTGGCCCCGGGGGTGATTGTTGGGTATGACTGCAATGCCGCTACCGCGGAGGCGCTCAGCGACGCCGGATTTCGGGTGGTTGACGGAGTTTCGCTGGATGCGGCGGGCCTGCTTCAGGAACGCACCCTCATCACCATCCCGGGGGTGAACCTGGCCAGGGGCGGCGGAGGGCCGCGATGCATGACGCTCCCGGTGAACCGCGCGTCGGTGTAGCACCGGGCGGCGGGCACCGGTATACTTGAGGCCCAATGAAACAGACCAACGATCTTCGCATCCGTAGCGTTGACCCGCTGATATCTCCACGACTGCTCAAGGAAGAGCTCCCCATGACCGAGGCGAGCAATACCACCGTCGTTGAGGGGCGCGCGGCGATTGAGGCGATCATCGCAGGCGAAGACCCCCGCCTGCTCGCGATTGTCGGTCCGTGTTCGATCCACGACCCGGCAGCCGCGATCGAGTATGCTGAACGGTTGGAACGGCTTCGCCGGGAGCTATCCGACCGGTTGTACGTGGTGATGCGGGTCTATTTCGAGAAGCCGCGCACGCGTCTGGGATGGCGCGGGTTGATTCTGGACCCGCGTCTTGACGGGAGCTACGAGATCCAGACCGGGTTGCGGACCGCGCGTCGGATTCTGTTGGACATTACCGAGCGTGGTCTGCCGGTGGGCAGTGAGATGCTTGATCCCATTGTGCCGCAGTACACATCGGACTTGCTCAGCTGGGCTTCGATTGGTGCACGTACTACGGAAAGCCAGACCCACCGCGAGATGGCCAGCGGCTTGTCTATGCCGATCGGCTACAAAAACGGCACCGACGGCGACGTGGATGTCGCGATCAACGCGCTCTCCTCAGCCCGGTCGGGGCACAGCTTTATTGGCATTGATTCCGATGGGCGCACGTGCGTCCTGCACACCACCGGCAATACGGCCGGCCACATCATTCTGCGCGGCGGACGCGGCGGTCCAAACTACCACGAAGAAGACGTGGAAGCGGCGCTCGAAGGCCTGGACCGCGCGGGATTCAACCGCGCAATTGTCGTCGACTGTAGCCACGCCAACTCGCAGAAGAACCCGGAGAAGCAACTGCGCGTGCTGAGCTCGGTGGTCCGCCAGCGCTGCGACGGCGAGCGTGCGCTGATCGGCTTTATGCTCGAGAGCAACCTTCTTGGAGGCCGGCAGGAGATCCAGGCCGATCTAGGCACGTTGCGCTACGGTGTCTCAGTGACGGATGCCTGCGTGGGGTGGGAGGAGACCGAGGCCGCGCTCCGCGATGCGCATGCGCGGTTGGGGGCGTGTGGGTAGGCGAGGGGACTGTGGGAACCGGATACTACGTGGAGACGGTCTCCCGCAGCACTCCGGACAGCCCGTGGATGCCGGTTACGCGTGTGTCCAGGTGTGTGAACACACGATCGCCGCCGTAGACCAGGACTGGGTCGCGGAGCTCAGAAACGGTCCGACCGACGCGCTTGAGGGCCGTGAAGAAGTCGCCGGCGATGGTTGTTGCCGCCTTGATCTCCACCGGCACGATGGTCGGGCCGTTTGAGACGAGCAGGTCCACTTCCGTGCCGTTGCTGTCGCGATAGAACCAAAGGTCACGGCGTGGACCTCGGTTCAGGAAGTACTTCATCACCTCCACGATGACCATGTTCTCAAAGAGCATCCCG
>CAYTGY010000326.1:0-591 GCA_964437265.1 uncultured Spirochaetaceae bacterium
CCCGGATCAGCCCGACCAGAAGGCTGCGCATCTCCCCGTAGATCTGCTCCAGCGGCCCTGCGATTGTGCTGTCCATAGCGCCATCATAGTCGGTGCCCCACCGCCGGGCAAGCTTGATTGTTGCAGGTACACATTGTCGCGGCCGTATGGGTTGTACAAATTGTTCATGGTGCGGCTTCTCGATTGCGTGTAGCCTCCAATAGACTTATTACGTCAAATTGCGAGGACTGAATTAAAACCAACCGATGGATTTGCCATGAAGAGTCGACTGGCGGGGACGTTCGGCGGTAATCTGCGACGGTATCGCCACGAGGCGGGGTTCACGCAGGAGCAACTCTCGGAGCGAGTAGCGATAACCCCCGAATACCTCAGCAATCTGGAGCGGGGGGTCGCAACCCCGTCGTTTTCGCTCATGGACCGGCTTGCCGGCGCCGTCAACCGGCCGGCGGCGGACCTGCTGGAGCCACGCGGAGTTAGGAGCCGGTGGTCTGCCAAAGCGGACGCAGTGCCTGCCGGGACAGCGGCCGGCTGCAGGGATCCCACCAGCCTGATCCTCCGGGCCGTCGACGAGTTGGAAGAGATAGTGGGGAT
>CAYTGY010000326.1:601-4176 GCA_964437265.1 uncultured Spirochaetaceae bacterium
GGATCTGCCGGATGGCTGATCCGGAAGATCTGTACATCTCTCCTTCGTTTGAGAAGGTCACCGGATACAACCGCGAGCTCGTGATACGCGACCAAACCCGCTTTTTGCAGACAGTTCACGAGGATGACCGTGAGGCGGTGACAGAGCTGATGCGGCAGGTGCGCGCGCCCGGGACCCGTGCGGCGGAGTGCCGGATCGTTCGCAGGGACGGCTCGGTGCGTCTGGTGCGCATTCGCGGCAAAACGTGCACGGACGGGCTCTTTGTGGGCATCGCGGTGGATATCACCGAGGAACGGCGGGCAACGGATTCGTTTGAGCAATTGTCCCGGTATATCAGCCATGAGGTACGAAACGCCGCCACGGTGGTGAACGGCTCACTCCGGCCGCTGATCATGACCATTGACGATGAGGCGATCCGGCGCCGGCTCCAGCTGGCGATGGGGGCGCTGAACGAGCTCACCGGTCTCACCGACGACGTGCTCGCCGGCTCCGACAATGGATGGCCGGAAGCGCACACCGTTCCCGTGGACCTCCAACCGATCGCCACGGAGATTGTGGAGCGCTTTCAACCGCTGGCGCTTGAAAAGGACCTGGAGATCTCCTCAGAAGGACACGGATGCGTTGTGATGGCGGACCCGGTTCGGCTGGGGCACGTGTTGGTGAACCTGGTGGGGAATGCGGTCAAGTACACGGATTCGGGTTTCATCCGCGTCCGCTGGGAGAACCTCCCTGACGGTTACGCGGAGATCTCCGTGATCGACTCCGGTCCCGGCATTGAACAGACCCGGCTTTCTGAAATGCTTACCAGCGACACCGCTCCTGCCACGCCGCTGGGGCACGGGCTGGGACTACACATCGCAGGATCACTGACACGCAGCATGGGTGGCACCCTTGTGGGACGGAGCGTTGTGGGCAACGGGACCACGGTGACCGTGCGTCTGATCCAGGCTCCGCCTGAGACCGGGAAGCGGCGCACCGCTGGTCCGGCGGAGGACCGTGCGGCGAGTGCAGCGAGTGCGGCGCCGGCCGTAGCGCCCCACATCCCCCCGAAGAAGATCCTTGTGGTTGAAGACACCACCATCACCATGATCTGGTTGCGATCCGTGTTACGTGATGCCGGACATACGGTGATCCCGGTCATGGACGGCGCTGCAGCACAGAAGGCGCTCAGGGACGCGCGACCGGACCTTGCGATCATAGACATGCACTTGCCGGACGGCGACGGGATTGAGCTGGCGCAGCGGCTGAAAGCGTGCGGTGTGCTTCAGGATGTACCGGTCATCTTCACCAGCGCGCTGGTAGACAAGCGCTTGCGGTCACACGTCCGGCGCATGCACCATTCGGCAATCATCGCCAAGCCGTTTGAGCCGGAACTGCTTCACCAGACAATGGCGGATCTGCTCGCCGCGAAGGGCTAATGCTGCGACGCCTCAATGCCGTTGCGCCTCCACGGCCGACTCGGACGCAAACGCGCCGGCAGCAACGGGCGCGTTGGTCACCACCGTGAGCGCGGCTGGTATGACCTCCACCTCCAGCTTCTTGCCTGCAACCGCCATGGTCTCTCCGTCGGCATGAATAGGGAGGACTCCGGAAAGCGCTTCCACCTGGATGCGTGCGGTGCGGCCTACGGTCACGTGTTTGCTCCGTCCCTGGGTGCCCTTCATAAACGCCAACAGCAGTCCGAGCATCCGTCCACGCCGCGGCTTGTTGACGATGCAGAGGTCAAACAGACCGTCGCCGGCCTCCGCCTTTGGCGCCATGAAGAACGAGCCGCCCATCCGCCGGCCGTTCATGATCGAAAGCTGCATGCACGGGATCCAGAGCGTGCCGTTGTCATGAGTGATCACTACCTGCGGGGCCTTGTAGAAAAAGAGGAGCGTCTTGAGTGCGGCCACGATGTAGCACACAAATCCCTTGATCCAGGTCATCTTGGCGGCCTCGAGCCCCACAATCGTGTCGAACCCAATACCAATACCGTTTCCGAAGTAGCGCCCCTCCGGATACTCGCCACCGCGCAGAAACCCCACGTCAAGCGCTCCGCGACGGTCCGCCGCAAGACACTCCACGCAACCTTCCAGCTCAGTGGGAATCCCCGCGCCGTACGCGAAATCGTTGCCGCGTGCGACGCTCTGCACGCCAAGTGCCGGCATATTGAGATCCGCTCCGGGGGCAAGCGCGGCACGGCCCGCCATACGCGCGAGCATGAGCCCGTTGATCACCTCATTCGCCGTCCCATCGCCTCCGGCGGCCACTACCACGTCGGCCTCCCCCGAGCGGGCGACCTTGCGCGCAAGCTCCACCGCGTGTCCCGGCCACTCTGTCTGGTGAATCCGGTAGTCAACGCCCGCGGCGGTGAGCCGGCGCTCCACCTCCGGAAGGCGTGCTCCGGCGCGCCCCTGGCAGGCGACCGGATTGTAGATAACGTGCACACGGGCCATGGCGCCCTCCTGTACGAAGCGAAATCCCGCCACAATACCACCTATCCCGCGCTTGGACAATCGGTCGGCCACCGGCCGACCAACGCCGAACCGGGTCGGACCGAAACGGACGCAGGCGGTACTGACCCGCGCGGCCCCGCCGGCAACAGCGCGGCGGCGGTCCACGCCGCGGTCACCGACCGCTTCGCGCATCTGGACTGTTTGCGGCTGCTGTACGCGCCGGCAGACAGGGAAATGCACGGGTGAGAGCCGCCGCCGGCCCGCTCCGCCCGGCAGCGTAGACCGCCGGCAACACGAACAGCGTGGCGGCGGTTGAGGCGGTGATCCCGGCAATGACCACAACCGCAAACTCCCGCCACACGCCAAGCAGCTGATTGGTCTCCACCGGCACAAAGAGACTGGGCAGCAGCGCCGCCACGGTGGTGACGGTGGTCACCAGGATTGGCCGTACCCTCCGTCGCACCGCGATTGCCGCTATCCGCTCTGGCCGTCCAACCGGCGCACGGATCAGTGCCCCAAGCGCGGCGGCGATGCGCGCTGGACCCGTGCCGGTCGGCGGTCGGCGGCGACGGGCGCCTTCCAGCCGCCGGGTCTCCGCGACAAACAGGATGGCATCGTTTACCGTGATGCCGGCGAGGAGCACCAGACCCAGCAGCGCCCCCAAGCCAAACCCGGCCCCGGCTGCGGCAAATCCGGCAACAACCGCAACCAGCGCAAGCGGCGCTGAGACCAGCACCAGCGCCGGCCGGGCGAATGACTCAAAGTGGCCGGCGAGCACCATAAACACCAGGACGGCCGCGGCACCGGCGGCGAGCCCCAGCGTAGAGCGTTGCCGCTGCTCGGCCAGCCGACTCTGGTAGTCAGGAAGCTCCGCGGTGAATCCGGGCGGGAACGGATACGTTGCAAGCAGCGTGGAGAGCGCCGCGCGGGCGCCAATGAACTGGTTGGGCCTGACCTTGTAGCTCACGGTGTGCGTGTAGCGCTGATCATCCCGCCTGATGGCGAGCGCCGAGTCGAGCGGCCTGAGCTCCGCAACGTCTCCCAGCCGAACCCGGCCGTTGACCCGGGTATCCAGGATCTCCCCCATTCGGAAGAAACGGGTGTCAGGGTCAACCCGAACACGGACCGGGATCTGCC
>CAYTGY010000327.1:0-1112 GCA_964437265.1 uncultured Spirochaetaceae bacterium
TGGGGCGGCGGCGCTGGCCGTCCTGTCACTCTTTCACGCGTACGGAGAGGAGATCAGGGCAGCCGGCGGAGAGCTCTCCATTTCGCTGCAGGATCCGCTGGTGCTCGCAGGGCTGTTTTTTGGGGCCATCACGCCACCGCTGTTTAGCGCCATCACCATGCTGGCGGTCACGCGGAATGCGTACACCATGATCAATGAGATCAGGCGTCAGTTCAACGACAAGCCGGGGATCCTGGAGGGAACGGAGAAGCCGGACTATGAGACCTGCGTTCGCATCGCATCACGAGACGCGCTCAAGTCGTTGATCGTTCCGGCGCTCATCGCCGTTATTCTGCCGCTCGCCGTTGGGTTCATCCTTGGGCCCAGCGCGTTGGGTGGGTTCCTGGGCGGCAGCATCTTCACCGGCGTGGTGTTTGCGCTGTTCATGGCGAATGGCGGCGGAATGTGGGACAACGCCAAGAAATACATTGAGGCGGGCAATCTGGGCGGCAAGGGCTCAGATGCTCACAAGGCATCAGTGGTGGGCGATACCGTGGGAGATCCGTTCAAGGACACCGCCGGCCCGTCACTCAACACGCTGATCACCGTGATGTCTCTGGTGTCCTCCGTTTTTGCACCCCTGATTGCGGTGATCCACATCTTCTGAAGGAGGAGACAATGACCAAGGAGTTTCTAGAGGCGCGAAAGGCAGACCTCGAGGAGATGCGCGACTATTTGCTGCGGACCCTGGAGGTACAGGCGGACGAGTTCAATCAGCTCTTTAGCGAGATCTCGACCAAGGACTACCCGGAGATCGCGCGAGAGCAGCGTGACCACCGGACACTCGGCTGGCTGGAGGTCACCGACCGCGAGCGACTGCTCCGTGTGGCGTCGGCGCTCCACAGAATTGGACAGGGAACCTACGGGGTCTGCGCCACGTGCGGCGCGCCCATCTCGGGAGCACGGCTGGACGCAAAGCCCGACTCGCTGCTGTGCATCCAGTGCAGACGCCGGCGCGAGGCTGAAGAAGGAGGAGAATGATGAATCGGATCCTGTTTCTTGCGGATTTCTGGAATAGTGCGACCCTTTGCAACGGCTGCATGTCCGCCGGCAGCAAGGGCGGCTATGTGTAC
>CAYTGY010000327.1:1212-4171 GCA_964437265.1 uncultured Spirochaetaceae bacterium
ATGTGTACGCAAACGGTGGTACGCTCAATGACGTCATTGTAGCCCCGTTCATGCAACGGATCAGGGAC
Source organism: uncultured Spirochaetaceae bacterium (assembly GCA_964437265.1). Taxonomy (GTDB): domain Bacteria; phylum Spirochaetota; class Spirochaetia; order DSM-27196; family SLST01; genus CAYTGY01. The sequence continues at coordinate 1,281 of CAYTGY010000327.1, forward strand.
TGGCAAAACGACTACTACGACGGCGATACGGAAACCGGCGAGCCCGGCAATATGTTCGCGCCGTGCCCGCTGCGCGACCATCATCAGGTGATCCGTGAGATCATAGATGACGTGGGGGCTGTTCCAACCAACCCCTCGGCGGTGGCGGCGCTCGAAGACGACGAATACTATCGCGGGATGGTCGAGTACGGCAGACGCATCGACCAACTCACGCGCGAGAAATGGGAGACGGAGTACCTGGGAGAACCTGCGTCAGAGACCGTCGGTGTCACGCGGAGGCAACCGTAAGGTTGTCTGCCCCCTCGTGGAGGTCGTGCTGGTATGGTATCCTCCTTGGTGCACCATAGGCTGTCCGGTCTATGGAGACCATGCCCGGCAGGGCGGTATGTTGAGCACACAAGGAGGTGCCCACGTAATGACAGACGCTGCGCTGATCATCATAGACGTGCAGAACGATTTTTGCCCGGGTGGGGCGCTCGCTGTGGAGAACGGGGACGCTATCATTCCCGTCATCAACCGTATTGCGCCCGAGTTCCGGCAAGTCATTGCCACGCGAGACTGGCACCCGGAGGGGCATATCTCGTTCGCCTCCCGCCATCCCGGCAAGCAGCCTTTTGAGCAGATCACCGTGGATGGGTTGGATCAGGTCTTGTGGCCGGACCATTGCATCCAGGCATCTGAGGGGGCGGCGTTTCACCCAGACCTTGACCTGCGGCCTGTCGACTTGATAGTCCACAAGGGCACCAAGAAGGAGCTGGACTCCTATTCGGCACTGTTTGAGAACGACCACACCACCCCCACTGGGCTGGAGGGATACCTCAATCGGCTTGGCATATCCACCGTTTACTTCACCGGTCTCGCAGCTGATGTGTGCGTCTTCTACTCCGCCATGGACGCGGTCAAGGTGAAGTACAAGACATTCGTGATTTTCGACGCCACCCGTGGTGTCGACCAGCCGGCTGGGAACGTGGAGCGCACCAAGGAGGAGATGCTGGAAGCGGGAGTGACATTCGTCGAATCTTCGGAACTCTAGTCTCTAGGAGAGATACATGGCACACGGTGTATATGGCAGTCTGGCCCAGAGCGCAGCAACAAAAACCGTCTTGCTTCTGATGGACGGTCTTGGGGGATTGCCGGATGCCGAGCACCCAATGACAGAGCTCGAATCCGCACGGACGCCAAACATGGACGGTCTCGCCGCAGCCGGAATCGCCGGGCTCCACCAGCCGGTGGGAACGGGGATTACCCCCGGCAGTGGCCCCGGTCACCTGGGCGTCTTTGGGTACGATCCCACCCGGTACTACGTTGGCCGCGGTGTGCTGAGCGCACTTGGCGTGGACTTTGATCTGCAGCACGGCGACATTGCTGCTCGCGGCAATTTCTGCACCGTCGACAGCTCGGGTGTCATCACGGACCGTCGTGCCGGACGGATCAGCACGGAGAAGAACCGGGAGCTGGTGGAGATGCTCAACGGGATTGAGCTCTCAGACGGCGAGGTGTTTGTCCAAACGGTGAAGGAGCACCGGTTCCTCATGGTGCTTCGCGGGACCGGCCTGAACGCGGCCATAGCGGACACCGACCCCCATGAGACCGGCGTGCCTCCGGTGGACCCCCACGCAACCGATGGCGATGCCGCATCCCAAAAGGCGGCGTCGCGTGTCCATGAGTTTGTGGATGCCGCCCGCGAACGGCTTCAGGGCCGTGAGCCTGCAAACATGGTGCTCTTGCGCGGCTTCGCAAGCCGGCCCGACTGGCCCAGCATGCAGGACAGCTATGGAGTACGGGCTGCGGCCATTGCGGCGTATCCCATGTACAAAGGCGTTTCACGGCTGTTGGGGATGACCGTCTACAATGCGGAGTCCAGCATGGAGAGCAAGATAGCCTTGTTGCGCGAGCACTGGGGAGAGCACGATTTCTTCTTTGTGCACGTCAAGAAGACCGACTCGCACGGAGAGGACGGCGCGTTTGAGAAGAAGGTGGATGTGATTGAGGATGTTGATGCGTCCATCCCGGATCTGATGGCGTTGGAGCCGGACGTGGTGGTGATTACCGGAGATCACTCCACACCGGCCGCCATGCGGTCTCACAGCTGGCACCCGGTGCCCGCAATTCTCTACGGACCTAACGTGCGGCCCGACGAGGTGCGGGAGTTCGGCGAACGGCCCTGCATGCGCGGATCGCTCGGCCCGCGCTTCCCGGCAGTGGGTCTATTGCCGCTCGCGTTTGCCCACGCCGGACGTTTCGACAAATTCGGCGCCTAGCCGAATCATCGGCGCATAGCCGAACCGCCGCTCCGCGCCGGGCTCTATAGCGACTCCAACAGCGCAATCGCGTCCTGGTCAACATCCAGCACCAGGTCACTTCCCAGCGCCCGATGGATCGTTGCCGGCCCGGTGCGTCCGTAGAGCATCCGCTGCCGGAACCCGCGTCGCGGAGGTAGATCCACACCGGTGATCGCCGTACGAGGCACTGAGATGATGGTATGCTCCGGTGTGCCGTCACCGAAGGCACGGCTGAACCAATTCTTGGTTCGGCCATAGACCACATGTACCGCGCTTTCCGTCACCAAGAGAAGGCCCCAATGCCGCGTCTGCCGTGTGTCATCATCAACGTACTGTATCAGCGCCTTGCCGGCGATCTCCTCCCCAATCTGCGCCAGAATGCTATCCAACGGGTCCTGTCGCTCAGACGTGTTCATCCACAACTCCTACGCCAGGTTGAACGCCTGATTCAGTGCCACGACGCGCTGCTCGTCAATGGGACGAACCGTGCCGATGCCCATGGCGCTGATCAGTGACTTGGCGGAGTACTCGGCCACCTCCAGGCGATCGAACGCGGTGAGGAGGTCTTTGCCGGTGACGATAACGCAGTCATCGGAGAAGATTGCCAGC
>CAYTGY010000328.1:0-4163 GCA_964437265.1 uncultured Spirochaetaceae bacterium
CGCCGCGTTGAGCAGGAGCGCGCCGCGGAGATGATCCAGGCGGCGAGCCAGGTGATCCAGCTTGCCGGCGAGGCGGCGGGGGCCGGCCGGTACAATGAGGCGCGGACGCTGTATCAGCAAGCGCTTGAGACTATTCCCTCGCTGGATGAGGTATACCCGGGGATCCTGTCTCTGGAGGCCGAGCGACGCAGCGATATCATGAGATCCGCGGTAGCTGATGCCCGGTCTGAGCTGGATGCCGGACGGAATGAGACGGCAATCACCACCTTCCTGAGCGCGCTCCGCGACCTGGCCGCAGACCAGGACGATCCCCTGCTTGAGGTGGCGGCCGGAATCCAACGGGCAACGCAGGCCAACCAGCGGGCGATGCTGGAGGCGCAAAACGAACTGGCGGAGCGGCTTCGCGCCCAGATAGATGAGCGGGAGCAGCAGGTTCGGGAACTCAACCAGCGCCTCCTGCAGGCACAGAACACCGTTGCCGCGCGGGAGATCACCATTGAGTCACTCCAGGACCAGGTGGAGACCCTGCAGCAGCAGCTGGACCGGCAGACCAGAACGCTGGCAATCCGCACGCAGGCGCTGAACGACGCGCAGAACCGTGCCCAGACGCTGGAGGACCAGGTGGCCGCACTCAGGACCGATCTGCGCGAAGAGGAGAGCCGCACGTCAAGCCTGCGTGATCAGCTCTCAGCGGCGCGCGAGGCGGCAGCAGAGGCAACCGCAGAGGCGGAGCGAGAGATCCGGTCACTGGAAGAAGCGGTGGCAACCCTGCGGGCGGAGCGCACCGCCCAGGCGAACCAGATCTCCGTGCTTCGTTCACAGATATCGCGACTGGAGGACACCCTCGGGGAGGAGCGGGAGAACGCCGAGTCCGCCGCAAACACGCTCGAGTCCCAGGTCAGAAGCCTCCAGCAACGGCTGACCGCGGCTGAGTCTGAGGCGCGCAGCCTGCGGAGCACGCTCCAGCAGACACGCGCGGCGCGCGAGGAAGCGCAGGCGCAAGCCACGGCTGAAGAGGTCCGGACGCTCGAAGAACAGGTCGCTACGCTTCAAACCGAACGTGACGCGCGGTCGGACCAGGTGGAGCTCCTTCGCTCTCAAGTCTCCACGCTGGAGACGGCACTGGAGGAGGAGCGTAGTCGGGCCTCAGACCGGGACACGGTTACGGAGCTCGAGTCTCAGCTGCGCACGCTCGAGCAGGACCTAACCGCGGCCCAATCTGAGTCCGAGCGGCTGCGGACCGCCCTGGCATCCGCGCAGCAAGAGTTGGAGCAGACGCAAGAGGCGGCCGCCGAACAGCTCACCCACAGCCGGGAGACACAAGACCGGCTGGAAGCGGAGGTCGAGGCCGCGGCCGCACGGGTTACTTCCGTGCAGGAGCGCCTGGAGACGGTCACGCAAGCGCGGGACACCGCACAGCGGGAGCTTACGGACGCACGGCAGGAGCTCGAGTCGGTACGCAGCAGCCTGGAGGCCGCCCGGTCTGTTGTGGCGACGGTGACCACACTACGCGACACCTACCAGGCGAACCTCTCCCGCGCGACCAGTCTGAGCCGTGACGGAGACGCCGCGGACCTGGTGCTGGCGCGAAACCAACTGCTGGAGTCGCTTGAGAGCGTCGCCGGTCGCGAGCTGCTGCCGGGATTCGTTGACAGCCTTCGCGAGATTGACCGACAGATCCAGGATGCGGAGATCGCCTCCGCGCGGGAGAGCGCACGCAAGGAGGCAATAGAGGATGTGGTGGTGTTCACCACCTATGTTCAGGAGCGCGTTGGGGAGGCGGAGAGCAGCGCAGAGATTGAGAGCCGCGTGGCAAGCCTGCGCAAGGACGACCCGGCGCTCGCGGAGGCGGCGGAAGAGATCCGCGAGCTGGTTGCGCTGGCCAACCGCGGGATCTCCGCGGCTCCAGAGGTAACCTACCGGCTGTTGGGTAGCGTATCCCGGGTGGTCTCCGGCGGGCAGCTGGTGGTGGAGCGGCTGGTGGCCTTGGAAACGGAGGCGGGTGACCAGGTGCAGATCAGGCGCAGCCCCGGGCTGGGACAGGAGATTGCGCTCGCCGGCGGCACCATCGCTGAGGTGGAGGACCGGCGTGTGCTGGTACGCACCGGCGAGCTCCTCACCGCGGATGCCGTCCCCGCGGAGCGAGATCTGGTGTACGTTGTGGTGGAGGAGTGACCCCCGGTGTCACGAACACGGTGCACAATCTCCGTGACCACTATGTCTCCTTGTAGGCTGCCACCAGATCGTCCATCGTCTTCTTGCCGTCACCAAACAGCATCAAACAGTTATCCGCGGTGAACAGCGGATTCGGAATCCCCGCGAACCCAGGACTCAGGCTGCGCTTGATGACCACCACCGTTTCAGCCCTGTCCACATCCAGGATCGGCATGCCGGCTATGGGACTGCCTTTGGCCTCGCGCGCCACGGGATTCACCACGTCGTTCGCGCCCAATACGATTACGACATCGGTAGCCCCAAAGGTGGGGTTGATCTGATCCATCTCGCGCGGCTTGTCGTAGCTGATGTTCTCTTCCGGCGGCGGCCGCGGCACTGATTGGCGGCGCAGCCCCCGGCGGGCGATTGTGACAGTTACCCTGAACCGCGGGTACCGGTCTTTCCGGGCTTGGCGTTGCGCTCAACGTGGTCAATTACGGCGCCGGCGATATCCACGCCGGTGGTCTCCTCAATGCCGGCCAGCCCCGGAGAAGAATTGACCTCAATCACCACCGGGCCGTGGCTGGTCCGCAGGATATCAACGCCCGCGACGCTGAGCCCCATGACCCGAGCGGCCCTTGCGGCGGTTGAGCGCTCCTCAGGCGTGATGCGCACCTTCACGGCGTGTCCGCCTCGGTGAAGATTGGCACGGAAGTCGCCGTCCTTGCCTATCCGCTGCATGGAGCCAATTACGCGCTCACCAACAACAATCGACCGTAAGTCCGTGCCGTGAGATTCGCGGATGTACTCCTGGACCAGGATGTTCGCATCCAATCCCCGGAACGCCTCAATGACGCTCTGAGCGGCACCGTCGGTCTCAGCAAGCACGACGCCAATTCCCTGCGTGCCCTCCAGAAGCTTCACCACCAGCGGTGATCCTCCAACAAGGTGGATCAGGTCGCCGGTGTATTTGGTGGAGTGCGCAAAACCGGTAACCGGCATGCCAATCCCTTTGCGGGCCAGCAACTGCAAACTCCGCAGTTTGTCACGTGAGCGGGTGATCGCCACCGACTCGTTGAGCGTGTAGACCCCCATCATCTCGAATTGGCGGACTACCGCGGTGCCGTAGAAAGTGATGGACGCGCCAATCCGCGGGATAACGGCATCTACGTTGATCAGCGTCTCACCGCGATAGTGGATGGACGGGTTGTGAGAGGTGATGTTCATGTAGCACTGCAGCGGGTCAATCACCTGAACTTCGTGACCGCGTTGCAGCGCGGCGGTTCTGAGCCGTTTGGTGGAGTGAAGCTCCGGATTACGGGAAAGGATTACAATCTTCATGGATGGTGTGGGTGCGCGTACGCGTGGTGCAGCTCCAGGCCGGTCATGAATGACCGCGACGGGTCAATCAATGCGCGCTTGCGAAGCGCGGTGCGGCCCAGGAGCATTCGAAAGGTCATATCGGCGCGTTGGGCAAGCGTCAGCTCAATGGGCCACTGCTCGCCGTCCACGGCGAGCGAAGTGGAAATGACGTAGCGTTGGTCTCGCCGGCCGCCGGAGTTAGTGACCCACCGAAGGTCTACCACCCGCGCCTCGCACGCCACCTCAAATGCGGCGGTTTCCTGTAGCGGGTAGATGGTAAAACGAACCCACCGTTCACCGTCGCGCAAGAACTCGGTGAGGTCGGTGGTGTCCAGCGACGACGTACGGGCTCCCGTATCTATCTTGGCCTTGACACCGGTGATCCCAAGCTCTGGAAGAGCAACCCACTCGCGCCAACCCAGCGTGCGCACCGCTCAGGAATCCTTCACCTTGTACGTGGTGATAATGAGGTCATAGAGATTAAGCAGGTAGGGATTGCCGGCCTGCGCAATACCGGCGTCATTGAGGAGATCCTGTCGCTCTTTCTCAAACCAACGGAACAGTCGCTTGGCCCCGCCGGCCCGGTCTGCTGCAGCGTGGGCTATGCGGGTGAGCTCTCGCATCTCAGATCGATTAAAGAACACGCG
>CAYTGY010000329.1:0-4123 GCA_964437265.1 uncultured Spirochaetaceae bacterium
AAAGGAGAACATCGTCCGGGCACGGCAAATGGGGGTGAAACAGCTTCCGAGTATCTACATAAACGGCCGGCTCGCCTTCTCCTCCATCATTCCCAGCCGCGAGGCGCTCAACAAGGAGATTCGTGCGGTGATGGAGTAGGGTGTTTGCGGTGCACACTTTGTAGCGTACACGTACTCACTATGGAGATAGGCGCCAAAGAACTGCGTGCGCGACCGGGCAAGATCATCGAACAGGCCGCGCGCGGCATTAACGAGGCATTCGGCATCTGGACGGACCGCGTGGATCTGGATGTAGCCGCGCATGTGCGCGAGTTGCGGAGCGGACGCCTCACGTGATTGTGGACACGGATGTTCTCATCTGGGACCTGAGAGGCAATGAGCTCGCTCCCTTCTCCATCTCAGTGGTGACCTCTATGGAGGTGCTCCAGGGAATGCGGAACAAGGAAGAGCTCCGCGCGTTTTTGCGCCGGCTCACGCGGTGGCCCACGAGCAGTCCTGGCGTGAATCTCAAGCAGTTCACGGCGTAGGGTCGCGGCCTTGCGCCTCTGCGGCCGTGCGTCTACCATCGCCACAAGGAGTCATCGTGAGCACCACACCTCAAGGCAGCCCCGCGCTCTCCGCGGAGTCCTCCGCCGGCCGGCCGAACATCCTCTTTGCGATTGCAGACGATGCCTCGCACATGAGCGCGTACGGGCACACATTCGTGAGCACGCCAAACTTTGACCACGTGGCCGCAGAAGGCGTCCGGTTCACCAATGCCTTCACGACCAACCCCAAGTGCGCGCCCAGCCGTGCAAGCATCCTTACCGGCCGTCACACCTGGCAGCTGGAGGAGGCGTGCGATCACTGGAATGTCTGGCCGGTGAAGTTCGGCACCTATCCTGATCTTCTGGCCGATGCAGGCTATCACGTTGGCTACACCGGCAAGGGTTGGGCCCCGGGCGACTGGAAGCGGCAGGGACGCGCTACGAATCCGGCGGGGCCTGAGTATACACGGCGCACGCTTGATCCGCCGAGCACGGCCGTCAGTCCCAAGGACTACGCGGCAAACTTCACCGATTTCCTTGATGCGCGGCCGAGCGGCGCTCCGTTTTGCTTCTGGTACGGCGGGCACGAGCCGCACCGTCCGTATGAGCCCGGTGAGGGCCGCCGCGCCGGCACTGTGGTCCCACTTACGGCTGTTCCCCGCTACCTTCCCAGCGAGCAGGTTGTTGCGGATGATCTTGCTGACTACGCCGCTGAGGTCCAGTGGTTTGACACCCACCTTGGCCGGATGCTTACGGAGCTCGAACGGCATGGCCTGCTGGACAATACGCTGGTGATTGTCACCTCTGATAACGGCATGCCGTTTCCCCGCGTGAAAGGCAACATGTACGACTACGACTTCCGCCTGCCCATGGCCATGATGTGGCGCGACGCCTCGGGCGCCGCGCCACCGGCCGGCCACGTACTGACGGACATGGTCTCCTTCACGGACATCGCACCCACCATCCTGGAAGCAGCCGGCCTGGAGATTCCGCCGGCGATGAGCGGCCGGAGCTTTCTCTCCCTGCTGCAGGCGTCCGAGTCAGGTCGCTTTGACCCCGCGCGCAACCGGGTGGTCATGGGCCGGGAGCGGCATGACTTGGGGCGCGAGGGCGATGTAGGGTACCCGGTGCGGTGCATCCGCACCGACGAGTACCTCTACGTCCGCAACCTCAAGCCCGAGCTGTGGCCGGCCGGCAACCCTGAGACCGGCTTCACCGGGTGCGACAGCTCGCCCACCAAGAGCCTGATACTCGCGCAGCACGAGCGCGGTGAGGAGCGCTACTTCAACCTCGCATTTGGGAAGCGGCCGCTGGAGGAGCTCTATGACATGCGCATTGATCCGGATTGTCTGACCAATCTGGCGGAGGACCCGGCGTATGCACAGATCACGCGCGACCTGTGGAACGAGCTTCGGGGCTACGTGCTCGGTCAGCGGGACCCTCGGATGCTTGGCCAGGGCGATATGTTTGACCGCTACGAGTACGTGGGTGCGGAGCACGCGGCGCACTCGTGGAAGGCGTACACAGAGGGCTGGTGGCGGCCGCAGCGGTATTGAGCTGCCTCTCTGCAAACACTGTGCTTCTGCAAATGACCAAACGCAGATTCGGCCGGGGCATTCCCTGTGAGCTCAGCCGTTGCGATTCTCGCGGACGGCGGACTGAGCAGATACACTCCAGCACAGGGGCGGCTTGATAAGGGGATGCCGATCGCGACGAGCGGACAAGGATTGCCAACACCCCGATCGAGTCTATCCGCGAGTTTATCCCAATGCGTGGTTGAGGAGGCGAACTTGTCGGCAACAAGCCGGGAAGCCCAGGCCTCCCAGAATGGAACCTCGCCCGACTTCTCGGCCTTGGAGATATCTCCAAGCTGTCGCCGAGTGGGAGAAAGACCATACTTCTCCAGATCCTGAACCGAGGCGATGCGGTTTGATTCGGCAAAGTCTTCCACCAAGCCCAAGACGCCTCCCTGGAAAGAACTTCCGCGAGTTACGATGATGCCGACACTGATCGCACCGTCTGCGTGTAGTCGATGGAAATTGTCAAGGTCACGATCGTAAAATGGATCCTTGTTGTTCCATTCGATTTCGAGCGCGATTACCCCGGCATCAAAGCGTTTGACGTGATCGACTTCGTGTGAGCTCGCATACGTGGTATCACCGTCGATGGATTTTTCCACGCTGAAGTTCCAATGCTTCCAGCCCGCCTGATCAAGCTCGGCACGAAGTCGCTGGGTCACCTGAGCTTCACCGCCACCGCCCTTCACTATCTCGAGTACCGGTATGTGAATGGTACCCACCAGATGATCGATCTCAGCCATTGCGCCTGGAAAGTCACCCTCCAAGATGGCGTCTGTTAACGCGTCTTTCAGTGACAGTGGTGAACCTGATTGGTTTTTGGACTCACCGTCATTCTGCACTATTGTGCGCCGACTGGGAAGCCACGACGTCCCCAATCGTATCCGCGGTGCAGGGGCCTATCGAGCTCGTACGAGTCGACTTGGTCGCCCCATACGTCCCACCCGGGCACGGGCTCACGGGCGAACACGTCAAGATACGGACCAGGGCTGCAGCGTTCGACTATCTCGTACTGTTCATAGGGCTTCTTCGAGTGTTCCCGTTTCCGCTGGACGATCATGTTCTCTTGACTCCGGGCAGGAGCCAGGGTCCGGAGCTTACCCTTCACTCCAAACAGGATCATCTCAGTAACGTTCCGAGAGTAAAAGCCCACGCCACGCCGGTCAGGACCTCCGTCCTTGCGGACCTTGTACCAGATCAGATTGGTCTTGTAGGTGAAACCCCAAGCAGCTAGCAACTGGATCGCATCTGGAAGGAGGGCATTGGGTGTTCATAAGTATAGGTGTGACTTGGCAGAAGCGAGATCACCAATGGGCAGTTCCTTCAGCTCATCGAGGGACTCATAGTCAGAAAAGAGATTGCTCATAGGTGCTCCCGCTGCCCTCGGCTTTGTTGACTGTGTCACGCAGGTAGGTGCGAACGGCCTCCCGAACTACCCAGCCGATTGACACACGTTTCTCTTGTGCCAGTAATTTGAGGTATTCATGGTCGGTCTGCGGCAGACTGAAAGTCACTCGACTATCAAGATCCTTCGTTCGCTTCTTCATAGTGCATCACTCTTCATCATTATGCAGGGGTGAAATAGACTTGTCAAGCGTTAAGCAATCTGCTCAGTTGACAGCAACATAACGACCGGCATGACTTGCGCCGGACGCGAGCGGAGGGTGACCCGCAAGGGACCGACGAAGAGCGCTCGATAGGCGCAGACTCTGCGCGATGAAGCTGTTGTCGCAGCTGCTCAGACGCCCGACTGCCGCTTGTAGTTCCGAATGCCCAGCCCCAGTGTGGGACGGCTTGGAGGTCCTGCACTGAATCCGAGTGATTCGTAGAACCCGAGCAACTCGGCATCGCACCGTAGATCGATCATGTAGAGATGGCCCAACTGCTCTACGATAGTGCGAACGAGTAGAGACCCGATTCCGCGATGCTGACACGACGGGAGAACTTCGAGCAACGGTATGTAGGCGCACAGGTGCCCGTCACTAATGGCGTTCACAAACCCGACCACTCGCGCGCTGT
>CAYTGY010000330.1:0-4122 GCA_964437265.1 uncultured Spirochaetaceae bacterium
GCCGTGGTCATCGGGGGTCGGCTGTATGCGGCTGGGACGGGTGTCTGTAATGGTGGCAACTGAGGGAACCTCGGTGAACCGTTTACTACTGACAAGGACGTACCGACCGGTCTCACCGCCGTCATAGGTGGTCACCAGGAGACGGTAGGTACCGCCGCGAGGTAAAATCATTGAGATGCGTGAGTCCAACGTGGACTCGTCCTTGTCGTCGTTCTGTTCAATCCACGTGCCAAACTCGACCTCCAGGATGAGATACGCGTCAAAATCGGCGGAGGACAGCTCAAACTCAACCGTCTCACCGGGACTCGCCTGGAACTCGTAGTGGTGTACAAACTCGCCCTGCGCGAGCGTCTCCACGGTTTGGGTCAGATTGCCCTCATAGGTTCGCGTCTCAAGCGGATGATCCGGGTCCCATGCGACGGAAAGCGGCTTACTGCTTACGCTCAGGCGGTACGCCCCGCGCTCGCCTGACTCGTAGGAGGTGACCAGCAACTCATATTCACCACTCTCCTCCAGCACCCGTTCTATTGCGGAGTTGGTTGATCCACGAGCGTCGTCGTTCTCAATCTGGTCACCGCTAGGACCGACAAGAATCAGGTAGGTGTCGAACTCTGATGATTCCACATCAACCCGGACTACACTACCTGCCTCACCGCGGAACCGATGCGACTCATAGAGCTCTCCGTCGGTCAGCGTCTGGTCAGCCGCGTCCAGCCGCCCGCTGCGCTGAAACGGTGGCGTGGGAATGGAGCCGCCCGGCCGGGGCCCGGCTCCCTCACGGATGAGACGTATGGTGTAGGGACCGGAGTCTCCCGGCTGGTAGGTGGACACGAGCACATAAAAGTCCCGCGCCTGATCCACGGAGAAGGTGATCTCCGAGTCCGTATCGCCGTCGGCACGGTCGTCGTTGTGCTCTTCAAAGTTGTGGTCGTCTAGGACAATCAGGTACGTGTCAAACCTGTCGGAGCGGAGCGAGACGGTGAACCGATCTCCTCGCCGCCCTGAGACGCGATAGATCTGATAGAACGACCCGTCGTCCAGCGTGGCATCCACCGTGGTGAGCTTGCCGGAGATCTCATCACCGGGCGCCAACGCTCGAATGGTTTGGGCCGCCGGAGCGGCGACGAATACCGTGGCCAAGACCAGAACAACTACAGCCAGGCGCATCCAACGATTCATGCAGGCTCCTCCCCCGTGTATTGTAGTACGATCGGCCAATCTTTTCCCGCTTTACGCTTACCGCTGCGGTGCGTAGAATCTCGCCTACAGTGAAACCCCATCCATTGGTCATCCTGGGCATCGGTGTCCTGTTCAGCTCGCTCTCCTCAATACTCATCCGGCTCGCGGACTCACCGGCGTTTGTGATCGCCGCGTACCGGCTGATCTTCTCCACGCTCTTCGTCTTGCCGCTGATCGCTCGGGACGCGATGAAGCGCGCGCGCGCGGACGGCGAAGCAGCGGCGACCTCTGCAGAACTTCGCAGAGATGTGGCGCTTGCGGTGCTCAGCGGCGTGTTCTTAGCGGCGCATTCTGCCACCTGGATCAGCTCACTGGGCTACACGACGGTCGCGAGCGCAACCGTCCTGGTCACCACCCACCCTATCATTGTTGCCGCGGCAAGCGCCGTGGTCCTAAGCGATCGGCTTCACCGCCGGTCGCTGGGATTCATGGCAGTCGCGTTAGGGGGGAGCGTGCTCCTTGCCTTCGCCGGAACCGGCGGCCCGGGAGATGCCGAAAGCACACGGCTACTGGGAAACCTTCTGGCCCTGGCCGGCGCGGTTGCGGTCAGCGGCTACATCATCATCGGTCGGATTCTTCGACAGCGGATGGGTCTCAACCGGTACACGTTGATTGTCTACGGAACGGCGGCCGTGTTGTTGGTTGGTCTGGCGTTGGTCACGGGACGCCCGTTGTGGGGCTATCCCCTGAGAGAGTTCGTGATCTTCGCGCTGCTCGCGCTCCTGTGCACCAACCTTGGCCACAGCCTGATGAGCTGGGCACTCAAGTACGTGCGACCAACGGTGGTCAGCGTCAGTATCCTGGGTGAGCCGGTCATTGCCACCACACTGGCGCTCATTCTCTTTGCAGAGGTGCCGGGACCGCTGACCCTTGTTGGAGCGGCGGTGGTCCTGGGGTCCATCACGCTCTTCGTTCGCAGCGAGTCCCACCGGTAAGGTGATCGCGGGGCCTGGTGCCGGTCGGGTCGTCCGGCGGGGCCTGGTGCCGGTCGGGTCGTCCGGCGGGGCCTCGCGCCGCCCCGCGCCGCCATCGGCACTACAGAAACCAGTACACGCCCACAAAGAAACCGGCGCTGCCGGCGAGTACGAACAGATGCCATATTGCGTGGTGATAGGGGATGCGGCGAAGCCCATACATGACGGTGCCCAAGGTGTAGGAGAGCCCGGCGCCTATCATGGAGGCAAGAAAGCCCGGCGTTACCAGGTGAATCAGCTGGGGAAGTTTCACCACCACCAGCCACCCCATTGCCAGGTAGAAGCCTACATGGATTATCTTGAACCGCTGCCAGAAAAAAAGTGCGCTCAAGATCCCACCCACCGCCATCCCCCAAGCGGCAATCAGGACCCAGCCGGACCACGCCGCGTCGATTCTAGAGAGTACAGCCGTGTACGTCCCGGCAATCAACAGGAAGATGGAGAGGTGGTCCAGAAGCCGAGTGACGCGCTTGATAAACGGACCGCGGGCGGCATGATAGCAGGTTGAGGCTCCATAGGTGAGCACCATCGTCATGCCGTAGATCAGGTACGCCCAAAACACCGTGGGATCACCAATGGCGAGCGCGCGCCGGACCAAGAGGATTGCCGCAACTACGGCCAGTACCAAACCCACACCGTGCGTGACCGCGTTAACCCGCTCCTCTCTCACCGAGTCGGTCGTCGCCAGGTCAATTGTGTCCATGAACCAGTACGTCAATCGCGCCATTGCACGTCTCTTCATCAGTCGATTACCTTCATCTCACGCCATTTGCCGGCCCTGAACCTGAGGATCATGGTCACACCCAGCGATATCACAAACGCAATGAAAAAGAGCCAGACAACAACCGGTGGGGCCACCACTACGCGGATCAGCGTAATGACAACCACGGCAAACACCCAGTGCAGAATCACGCTTGCCCACATCACCCACCGTGTATCGCCGGCTCCTCGCAGCGCTCCGGCAAAGATGAGCTGCGTAGAATCAGCCATGGTATAGAGTCCGGCAAGGCGGACCATGGTCTTGGCCAGGTCCGCAACTGCTCCGGTGGTGTCAAACCCTGCTGAGAAGAGATGCACCAGAGATGGCGCGCCAAAGAGAAACACGAGCATCATGGTGCCGGAATAGAGATAGCCCACCTTGAGGGCAAGGATGGTGGTGGCGCGAGCGCCTTCGGGATCCTCCGCGCCAATGTACTGCCCCACCACGGCGGTAGTGGCAATGCCCATTCCGAGCATCGGAACGAACGCAACAATATCCCAGTTGAACGTAATAGTGGTCGCGGCTGCCACGTCGGGTCCATAGGAGTGCATGAGCTGCACAAAGATGTTGAACGCGGTCACATTGAGCAGAATCTCTATCCCCGCCGGCGTGCCAAAGCGGACCAGCCTGCGGAATATCTCACGGCTAAAGGCAAGCGCGCGTCTGGTTCCAAACTCCCGGTCAACGGCTTTCCTGAAGTAGGAGAAGAGCAGGATAACGAACGCGGTCCCGCTTCCGGCCACCGTCCCAATCGCCGCACCCACAATGCCCAGCTCAGGAAACCCAAACGCGCCAAAGATAAGGAGGTAGTTGATCGGTACGTTGACAACCATCGCCACCACGTTGGAGAACATGACAATCCGCGTCCGTCCTATGCCCAGGAAGAAGCCGCTGAGCGCGTTCCGAAGCACCAGGGAAATGGCGCCGTAGATCAGGATCCGGGCATAGGTCGACTCGAGCTCGACCTGTTCGGGAATGTGGCCCATGAACTCAAAGAAGCTCGGGAGGCCCAGCGTGACCAACATGAGAAACGGCACCGCGATGAACGAGAAGTACACCGCCTGCGCAGTTGCGGCCGCGCACCGGTTGCGTTGGGGACCGGGCGCATCGCTCTGCAGAGGAGCCGTCGACGCCGGCCGAAGCGCCGGC
>CAYTGY010000331.1:0-4121 GCA_964437265.1 uncultured Spirochaetaceae bacterium
CAAACGATTGCTGTGTTGAGCGCTCGGATTGCGGGTGGGAACGGCGAACGTTTACTCACCGCTGGTGGTGCCTCTTTTGTGTTTGGGTGAAAACGGGCGACTGACGCCAGTATTGGCGCCACGTGGGTCCGCCGGTAGTGTCAGAGACCATGCAACCTGACGGACGCAAAGGTCGATCACTTGCACGCCCGTGCCGTGTCGTTCTCGGTACACCATGAAGATTTGGGTGGATGCCGATGCGTGTCCGGTCGCAATCAGAGAGATTCTCTTCCGAGCGGTGGAGCGCACCGGGATTCCGGTGACCCTGGTAGCGAATCAGCCGATCAGGCATCCTGACCTACCGGGTATCGATCACCTCGTCGTGGAAGCAGGACCCACAAGGCAGACGACGAGATCGTCGCCCGCCTCGCCCCCGGCGACCTCGTCGTAACCGGTGGAACATCTCCGTTCAGCCAAGCCGACCGGAGGGCGTTTGCCAACCAGTTGGACGCGTCTCTTGGGAAGCGGAGTCACAACGGCTCCTGATGCGAATTCGCACAAAAGGGGGGCGGGTGCGGATCGCGTGGCGCGCTACAATGGGAGCGTGGAACCAACCGTCGCCGACATGCGCCACTTCCTCGAGCGCAAGATCGCCTCGCTCCACGACCGCGCGTGCACCGACTTCGATGTCGCGCTCGAGAGCGTGACCGACCCCGCGCTCTTCTCGCTGATGCTTGGTCGTGCCGAGCAGCTGACGAGGTTCCCCGGCCCAACTCCCTCGCCACGGATCAACGTTGTAGTACGCCTCCTCCCGCCGGCCTAGCATGGCAACGGTGCCCAGGACCGGGTGGCCGGGGAGAGATTGCCAACCAGGCAGACGGCAGCACCTCGCCGAACTGACGCAATGGCCGTGTTGACCGTCGCCTGAGTAGCCACACCCTTGGCTTACGATTGATTACCGCCTTGGTTGCACAAATCAAGGCCAGTGTCGAGCTGCAGAAGACTTCTAGTCCAGTGTTCACAATTGGGTTTCCGATCGAAGAGTGATGATGACAGTCGGTGTCAGTACCGTAGAGAACTACGTTCTCGCAGAAGCTCGTCAACGCCCCGGGGTGGGCTCCTTCCAAGGTGTAGGTTTAGTTACCCAACCAGGGTAGGTGGTCCACCCTTTTTGTGCTACGAAGGCGGAATCTTTGTTCCGCTGATCACCGTGCTGACACTCAACACCACGTGCGTCTGGTAGTACACGGTCACCGATGGCGGATACACAACAGTCTCGAACCACAATCGTGGCGATCATCAGAAACGTCGGCTATGTCCGCTCATTTGCCGTTGCCGTGTCGTTGGGCTCAGCCTCCGCTATCGCGCATCTGATCTGGGTGGGCATACTCCCGTGGCTGGTATTTCGGGCCGCAACGGGGTTTTCGCTGTCAGTGATGTTTGTCGTCGCGGAGAGCTGGTTGAACTCGTCGAGCACGAGCAGCAACCGGGGACGACTGCTGAGCATCTACAGCGTAGTCTACATCGTTTCCATGGGGGCGGGGCAACCGCTCGTGGTGTTCTTCCCGCCGTCGGGCTTCGAGGTGTTTGGCATCACCACGATCCTCATTTCGTTCTGCCTGATACCGGTGGCGAGCATGCCCGTCACCGGAGAGCCCAGCGCTAACCGCGAACCGCCACGGCTCATCCGGACGTTCATGAAGTCTCCCTTGGCCGGCAGCGGAGTGATCGTCGCCGGCATTATGGCCGGCGCAACCTGGAGCCTGACGCCACTGTACGGACAGCAAGTGGGCATGGACAGCGGGGCGATCGGTGTGCTCATGCTCATTGTCTCCCTGGGAAGCATGGCGTTCCAGTTTCCCCTTGGATGGGTGTCCGACAAGAAGAGCCGCCGTCGTGCGATTCCGTGGAGCGGCGGCATCCTCTACGTGTTGGTGTTTCTGTACGGAGGGTTCGGGCTATCCGCCTGATGGCGAGAGATAGCGTTGCAATCCGGCTGAGTGGGTGTCGGAGCGCTCAGCCGCGTTGCCCCGAACCGTGGCCCCGTGCTACGCTTCCCTGCACACATGGTCGAGTCGGTCGCTGAGACGCGTTGCTACGTTCGGCCGCTGCATACCCCATGAAGAGAACACTATTGGCACACGCGACGTTCGCGGCGCTTCTATGTACGGCACTATCCGGACTACATGCTCAAACCGTGGTACTGGACGATCCCGGAGAGGTGGTGCGCCCCGGCACGGCGCTCCGGTTCTTTGTGGACCAGGACGGCACCATGTCTGCGGACGCGGTCTACGCCCGGCGGGCGGAGTTCAGACCGTTCGATCGCGCCTCGGTCCAGATCCCGCGCGACGGCGCGCTCTGGCTCCTCCTTGCGGTTGAGAACCGAACCGACCGGGCCGACTGGATCATCTCCAATACCATGAACGTTGAGGTACTGGAGCGCTATGTGCCCGATGAGGACGGCTGGCGCCTCGCTGCCGCATCAGGGAACGCAATACCGTTCGCGGATCGAACGACGGAGACCCGACAACCGGCATTCCAGGTCACGATTCCGGCAGATGAAACGGCGGAGATCCTTCTGAGGAGCGCCGACTTGCAGTCGTCGAGCATCCAGCTGCAGCTCTCGGAAGCCGGTGAGTTCTGGGACACCTATCGCGATCAGACGCTGCTGCTTGGTCTGGCCTTTGGATTCTTCTGCGCGCTCATCATCTACAACGCCATTGTGTTCTTGGTGAACCGGGATCCGACCTATCTGGTGTACGCGCTCTACATGACGGCATTTGCGGTGAATCAGCTTGCTCAGGAACGTCTCCTGGCGGAGTATGTGCAGCCACACCAACCGTACGGGTTTTTCTGGTTCGTGGTCTTTGGCGGGCTTACCGCTGCTGTTGGTCTGGAGTTCTTCAGACGTCTCATAGAAACACCGTCACGGATGCCCCGGGCGGACCTGGCTATGCGCGGTATCCAGTTTGCGCTGGCACTGGTGGTGATTGCGGGATTCGTTGTTCCCGGCCCGCTGACGGCGGACATCCTCAACGTACTGAGCCTTCTGGCAATGGGAGTCATCGCGTCCGTGCTCGTCGCCCGAGTCCTCAAGCACGACACACTGGCGCTGGTGTGCTTGGTTGGTTCACTGCTCTATCTCGCGGGAACCGCGGCGGAGATCATCTCCACGCTTGCTCCGGTGGAGGTCAGCGAGTTTGTGCTCCACGCGCAGCTCTACGGCGCATTGGCCCAGGTCCTCATCCTGGCGTTCGCGCTGGGGAGCAAGACCCACCAGATCCACGAGGAGTACAAGCGGGTGCAGCAGGCGTTTCGCACTGAGCTGGAGAAACGGGTGCGCGACCGAACGCGCGAGCTCCAGGACGCGACGCAGCGGCTCGAGCAGGAGAGCGTAACCGACGAGCTCACCGGCCTCTACAATCGGAAGGAGTTGACGCGACGGACAGTCGAGCTGGACAAACGCCTGGAGCGTACCTCGCGAAGCGGCGAGCGATACTCAGTGGCGGCAGCCTACATCGACCTGGATGACTTCAAACAATGCAATGATACGTTTGGCCACGCATTTGGCGACGAGCTTCTTCAGCGCACCGCCGCGGTCATTCGCGAGCGGTCCCGTGGGTACGATCTGGCATTCCGAATTGGCGGCGACGAGTTTGTGATCATTATGCCTGAGACCACCCTGGAGGAGGGGCTCGTCCTGGTCCGTCGGATCCAAGATGCATTCGCCGCCGCAATGCCCGCAGAGGCGCCAATCTCGATGTCCATCGGTCTCGCGTCCACAGACCAGACCCAAACCGCATCGCTCGCCGCGCTGATGGACGCCGCGGATACCGCGCTTCTCTCATCAAAGGTGCGGGGCAAGAGCACCATATCAACGGCCGGCGGTTCGTCGGACGCCGGGGAAGCATCGTATGAGTCCTGAAGAGGAAGAGCTACTCGAGCTCGCAAACACGATCATGCCGTTTGGAAAGTATGCGGGCAGATACCTGATTGAACTTCCGGAGCCGTACCTGGTCTGGTTCAAGCGCGCCGGCTTCCCCGCCGGCAAGCTCGGCCGGCAGCTGGAGGCGGTGCTGGAACTCAAGGCAAACGGTCTTGAGTACCTGGTGAGACCGCTGATTGGGAGACGGGGGTAGGAG
>CAYTGY010000332.1:0-4098 GCA_964437265.1 uncultured Spirochaetaceae bacterium
ACAATCGCCGCTGAACTAGCCGCGCGGGGGATTGAGCGTGGCAGATTGATGATTGAGGGGAGAGGCGGAGCAGAACCTGTAGCGGATAATGATACCGAGGACGGGCGACACCGGAACCGCCGGGTAGAGATCTACGTGCTGCAGTAGTTACCGGAGCTCGCGGCCACCGAAACGCAGCGCCGTTAGCCTTTGGAGTGGGGGGTGAAGAGCTTGAAGAGCCCCTGGGTCCCGTCGTCTTCGCCGCCCTGGCTAGCCAACTTCTCATACAGTGACCTAGCCAACGCTAATCCCGGTGTGAACAGATCCATGGCGTTGGCGGACTCCTCGGCTATGCGCATATCCTTGATGAAGTGCTTGACGTAAAAGCCGGGATCGAAGTTGCCCTTGAGCATCCGCGGCCCCAAGTTGGACAGACTCCACGAACCGGCCGCTCCGTGCTCAATGGCGGCCAGAACCTGGTGGGGATCCAATCCGGCCGCCTTCGCATACGCAAGCGCTTCGCAGACACCGACCATGCCGGCGGCGATCACGATCTGGTTGCACATCTTGGTGTGCTGCCCACTGCCGGCAGGGCCTTGATACACGATGTTCTTTCCCATCAACTCAAAGAGCGGCAGTACCGCATCGAATGCGTCGCGGTCACCGCCGACCATGATCGACAACCGCGCCTCACGAGCACCGATGTCTCCTCCGGATACCGGAGCGTCTAGAGCCTTGAGACCTCGATCTGCGGCGGCGTGCGCTATCTTCACCGCCAGGTCCGGCCGGCTGGTGGTCATGTCAACCAAGATAGTGCCGGCATCCGCTGCGGCCACAACGCCGTTGTGTCCCAGGTACACTTCTTCCACGTCCGCCGGAAAGCCCACAATCGAGAAGAGGATATCCACATCCGCTGCAGCAGCTCCAAGCGACTCAGCCCAGACCGCACCGCGATCAAGCAGTGACTGAGCCTTGGCCCGCGTCCGGTTGTACACCTTGAGCTCGTGACCGGCATCAACCAGATGCCCGGCCATGCCGGCTCCCATGACCCCGGTACCGATAAACCCAATCCGCCGCCGCTCTGTGGCCATACTACGCTCCTGATAACAATTTGATTCGCGCAAAGATGTAGTCAAGGCTTTCGCTCTTGATCGTCACGCGATGATAGTCGGTCCGGCCCAAACGTGATGTTTCGTAGTTGGCGTACCGAAGGTACCGTTGACTCCGTCGCTCGTCAAACCAGTGTACCAGAGACAGACGACTCGCTTCCAGCTCAAGGCAAGTCATGCCCCGTTTTCCGATGACCGTGCCGGAGTTGAACACGCAGGGAACCACGAGATTGGCACTGTAGAGACTCGCGACATTCGCGTGTTCATCATTGTGCTCGTCGATTCGACGAAGCTCGGCCTTGTGGCCCGCTACAACTTGCTCGATCTTTGCCTGTTTGCTGGGACCTGCTTTGGGATACTTGCGACACAGGCGCTCAATCTCAAACTTGATGCTGTCCACCTTTGACATGGACTCAAAGAGTGGTCGATGCGTGTGACCGATGATGGACAGGAGCTTGTGCGCGGAGGCGAACGCGTACACCCGTTCCTCCGTCCTGAATCGACGCGAGCTGTCGTGCGAGACAGAGAAGCTCGATATTGACAGTGGATTCGCAAACAAGCGAAGGCCAAGTCCCACCAGCCGGTTGTAGCGGCTGTAGCGCTGAGAGGTCTGATGCCCGTGAAAGATGAAGATCGTCTCACCGTTGTACTCGAATCTCAGCGCCTCGGCGACTTCTGAACGCCACGCGGGCAGGGCCAGGAGGTCAAGATCATGATTGCCGACCAGACGGTGAAGCTTGCCCTCCTCTTTGAACGCGGAGAAGAGCTCGTATACGGGTTCCCACGCGGACATGATGCGCTGCAGGCGAAACCGCTGAAGATCCTCGATGTCGCCGTTGAGAACAAGGGTGGCCCCGCTCTCCAGATAGTGCTGCAACACTGCCATGAACATACCGGAGTTTGCGGCAAAGTCGTCGTTGCGTCCTCCGTTACCCAAGTGGAGATCGCTGAAGACCACCAGGCGCACGCGGGGTTCGAGCGTTTGGACCGGCGTCCGACCCAGGAGTCGCTTCAACTCCTCACTGCTGTTGGCTGTACTATCCACTGATCCATACCCTGCGGCGTTTTGACGTCAGTGTCAAACACCTTGGTTAGGCTATTGTGAGCACCCACCTTCCCTCGCATTCTGCAGGCTGATATAGTCGATGCCCTGAGGAATACCAATGAACAAGATAGACATCCGCGGCACCTGGAGGCTCTCCGGGACAGGGACGGAGCTTCCACCGGCCATTCAATTCCCACTACCCGCAGAAATACCCGGCGACAACCTCACCGCGCTGCGGCGCTCCGAAGCCGTACGCGAACCCAACGAGTCGGACGTTGAGCTGGAGCTTCAGTGGATAGGGCGAACGGACTGGACGTTCCAGCGGACGGTCAGTGTTCCCAAGGCGTATCTGGCCGCCCAGCGGATGCTCTTGCGATTCGAGTCGGTGGACACGGTCGCTGAGATCGCCGTCAATGGAGTGGTGGTCGCGGAGAGTGACAACATGTTCGCGGGTCTGGAGATAGACCTCACAGGGACGGAGCTCATTGTTGCGGGGGAGAATACCATAGCGGTGCGCATTCGCGCCCCTGAGACCGAGGCGGTCCGTCGCGCCACGGAACTCGACTATCCGGTGCCACATACGAGTTTCCCCGTCCAGTCTCCGCACCGCAACTTGCTCACAAAGGGGCAGTGTCACGCAGGGTGGGATTGGGGTCCGGCGCTCATGGTCAGCGGCATCTACGGATACGCTGAGCTCGTTTTCGCCGGCGAAGCGGTTATCCAGGCATGCTACACGGAGGTGCTCCCGGCAGAAGACCAGGACTGGACGGTTCGGGTACACGTGGACGTTCTCACCTCCGTCGGCACACCGTTGCAGGTCCGAGTGGAGGACCAAAGCGGATCCGTTGTCGCCGAGTCGTCGAGCTCCGTCCCCGGCGGTACAGTGCTCGGAGACGGTCCGGCTACCGTCCACGTGGACCTGTCGGTACGCAATCCGCAGATATGGTGGCCGTCCGGTTGGGGTGAACAGCCGTTGTACACCGTCGTTGTAGAGGCGGGCGATGATATCGCTCGGCGACAGATCGGGTTCCGCCGGATACAGGTCCTGCGGGACGAAGACGAGTATGGAACGGGGTTCACATTCGTGGTCAACGGCCGCCCGTTGTTCGCCAAGGGCGCAAACTGGATTCCGGTGGACGCACTCCCCGGCCGCATTACTCGGGAGCGAACCGAGCACCTCCTTCGCTCGGCGGTGGACGCCAACATGAACATGATTCGTGTCTGGGGCGGCGGTGTCTATGAGTCGGACTGGTTCTACGAGGCGTGCAATCGCTTAGGAATCCTGATCTGGCAGGACTTCATGTTCGCCTGTGCACTGTATCCGGCAACACCAGCGTTCCTGGAAAGCGTCAAAGCAGAGTCCGAATACCAGGTGAAGCGACTGATGAGCCACCCGTCGATTGCACTTTGGTGCGGGAACAACGAGAACCTGGGGGCGCTGTCGTGGTTTCAGGACTCCCGGACGAATCGAGACCGCTACGTAGTCGACTTCGACCGCCTCTACGAAGGCACAATAGGCACTGTGGTCCGGGCACTGGATCCGGGGCGGCAGTATTGGCCAAGCTCCCCCTCGGCCGGGCCCGGAGACTATAGCGACAACTGGCACGACGACTCGAAAGGCGATATGCACTTCTGGAGCGTCTGGCACGAGAGCGCCCCGTTTTCCGCGTATCGGAGCATCGTTCCGCGCTTCTGCAGTGAGTTTGGGTTTCAGTCATTTCCCAGCCTCTCCTCAGTCCGAACGTACGCCCGGCCGTCCCACTTCAATGTCACCGCCCCGGACATGGAGCATCATCAACGCCATAATCGGGGCAATACGCTCATCGTTCAGACTTTGAGCCGCTATTTCAGATTTCCAACCTCATTCGCACGGGTTCTCTACGCAAGCCAAGCACAGCAAGCGATGGCAATACAGACTGCCGTGGAGTACTGGAGGTCACAGCGTCCCCGTTGCATGGGGGCACT
>CAYTGY010000333.1:0-4081 GCA_964437265.1 uncultured Spirochaetaceae bacterium
ACCTCCCACAGCTCGGTGACCCTGCCGGCGTCCTGTTGATAACGATAGCGGTTGTCGCGAACCCAACCGCGAACGCGTGCAAACGTCCGGATTGAGCCGGAAAGGCCGCGCCGGCTGTGAGCAAGGAAGGCCCAGAACCGGCCGGTTGGGAGCTTTCCGCAATCCCGAGAGAACCGTATGGCCAGGTTCTTGAGGTGAAAGAGTGCATAGCTCTCGTCAACGGTGGCATCTTCCGGGGGCGTGTCTCTGACCATGCGGACCTCGAACCCGCGCAGCCCGGAAATGCGCTCGCCCCACATCCATGACCGAAAGCCAAAGTCCAGCTTTTGCCAGTAGCCGTTTGGGATCGCCGGGTCATACCCGCCAACCAGCCGAAACCGCTCGCGGTCGTAGATGCCGCAGTAGTTATGCGGAAAGAGCGTTGGCGCATTGTCCTTCAGTGGCTGGCTGGGGACCAGGCGGAGCAGGCGATTGTAGAACGCCGGCGCATACAGTGTTGGAATTGCCTCCGCCTTCTCCGTCCGGAAGGTGGGCACCACGCAGAGAAGCTCCCGCTGCTCCATAGTTTGCGCGGCATCAGTCGGAATCGCGTGGACTCGTTGTGTGTTCCAGATCACCAGGACGTTCCGGTTGAGGCATTCGTTGAGGCTCAGATTGACCTGCTCTCCGGTGGAAGTCTCTCTGCTGAGGAGCAAGAAGCGGCTACCGGGGAGCTCAGCGCTTAGTCGCTCTATCTCATAGTGCGGCGCCGGTCCTTCCACGGAGATGATATCCTGGATGCCCGCACTGCGCAGCGCAACCAGCGCCTCCGCGCGACCAATGCGGGCCTCACGGTTCAGCAGAACCGCTGAGGCTCCGTGCTTCCCACGCGGAGCGGAGGGCTTGGAGCCGACGATGGTATACGGTGCGTCAGGCGTTGAATGTGTAGTACTCATCGCAGTCCTTGCACAGTGACGAGTAGCGCCGTCGGGTGTGGTCGTTGTAGTGGCCGGCGCCGCGGTCCCATACCGTGGATAGCTCCTCCTCCAATGCATTGCCAAGACGAACGTCGACCTCCAGGTCCTCACGGCACAGCGGGACGGTACCGTCAAGGAGAATCACCATGTCTCGCTGCAGGTGCCGGCACGGAGGGCGGCGCAGCGGCGCGTTGTCTCCCAGCGCGCTCATTGGAAGCCGCCCGCAGAACCAGTCATACTTCTGGATAATGACGTTCTCAGTTCGAGCGGTCCACTCCTTGTAGAAATCCTGAAGTGTCTGGTCTGTCTGTGGAGCACGGACGGCCTGCACGTAGGTGCTGTCCGGCGCCGCTGCAAGCATTTTCTGCGCGAACTCGGTGGCTTCAGCAAACCCCTCTCCCCGCACCTGCCGGTACACCTCCGGGTCAGCGGTATCCAGCCCCACAATCCAGCTGGTACGCGGTGGGGGGTCTTGGATGAACGAGCCGGCGGATTCGGCTGTCCATCCCACGCCCGATGTCTCGACAATCAACGACAGACGGTTGTCTTTGGTTGCCGCTCGAATGAGCTCTTCGGCATCCGGGTGCAGCGCGATCTCTCCCCACACGGACACCGCCACGGTGGCTTCCGGCGAACAGCGAGAGATGCGGGAGATGAGCTCGGCGAACGTACGCGCCTCCATGATGGAGCCCGGCATGGTAGGCTCAGGGCGGGTGAGCGGGTATGGGCTATACGCCACGCGGTGAACCTCCTGCTCGAGCACCTGAACCTGTATGTACCGCGGCAGTGTCCGGTGAGCCGGCGGGTTGGCGCTGATCCAAGCCAGAACCTCGTGGGTCCCGCGGCATTCGGCGGCGGCGATACGCCGACACAACTCGGTGTTGGCGGCGGTGTCAACCGTGGCGCTGACGCGCAACAGACGCATGTCTGTCCGGCAGAGCTCCATCTCTATGTCAAAGGCGTTGATATCCTTCTGCACAACCGGAAAGAGCAGGTCCCCGTCAACGTGATCGTTCATCCCGGCCGCCAGTTCTCGCAGCCGTGCCAGTATCCGGCCATGGAGTATCTGCGGAGCGATCCCCGCCGGAAACCCCTCGCCCAGGGTGACGTCAGCCGCGTAGCGGGCGTGGCGCCGCATCATTGCCCGCGCGACTGAGGCACTCAGGAATGGTCCGTCAAGCCTGGCCAACATCACCGCCGGCTCCAAACCGTGCGCGGCCTGTGCGGAATCCGCCGCCGCGGCGGTCAATGCATCCAACGTTGGCGCGGGAAGCTCCACAAACGACCAATCCGCTGGTAGGGCGGATGGTCGTACCGGGGCGCACACAAGGACGGAGACGGGCACCTCCAGCGCGGAGACCGACGCCGCAACCCGGGAGATGGTTGTCTCCCCATGAAGCGGGACGTCAAGATAGGTTGCAACTTCGGCGTATAGGAGTAATACCATCGGTTCCTCTTTACTATCGTCACGGCATGCGCGGCGAATGACGGTGAATTGAGGTTATCACGATTACCGGGTAAGCTGCAGCGCATGAACGGGATTGGTGATCGCCCCCAATCGGTCAGCGAGTTCACCGCGCGCGTCAAGTCTACGCTGGAGGCCGGGTTTCCGGCGGTTGCGGTGGAGGGCGAGCTCTCCAATGTCCGGCCGTCATCCACCGGCCACCTCTACTTCACCCTCCGTGACGAAGCGGCCGGCGTTTCCTGCGTAATGTTCCGCGGAAGGTACGGGAACCGGTCCTTTGATCCGGCGGACGGCCGGCAGGTCACCGTATACGGGCCGGTATCCGTCTACCCTCCGCGCGGCACGTATCAGATCATCGTGGAACGAATGGAGCTTGCAGGCATCGGCCGGATCTTGGCGGCGATTGAGGAGCGCAAGCAGCGACTTGCTGCCGAAGGGCTCTTTGACGCGGAGCGGAAGAAACCGCTTCCGCTGCTGCCGGGTCGGGTTGCGGTTGTCACCTCCCCCACCGGCGCCGCCATCCGCGATATCCTCAACGTGCTTGGTCGCCGGAATGCCGGTATTCACCTGGTGGTCTGCCCTACGCCGGTTCAGGGTCCCGGTGCAGCGGAGCAGATCGCCCGGATGATCACCATTGCTGACCGGTACGACCTGGGAGATGTGATTATTCTCACCAGAGGCGGCGGCTCCCTAGAGGATCTTCTGCCCTTTTCTCAGGAGGAGGTAGTACGCGCCATCATTGATGCCCGGCACCCGGTCATCTCCGCGGTTGGCCATGAGATTGACGTGAGCCTTTCAGACCTTGCCGCCGACTACCGGGCGCCCACGCCGTCCGCCGCGGCGGAGGTGGTTGCCGCAAGCCGTGAGGAGCTGTTGCGACGCGTCCATACCCTTGGACGCCGGATAGTGGACGCATTTCTAACGCGATATCGCTCCGCACGGATGCTGCTGCACCAGTTCTCAGCGGATGAGCTCTACACCCGCTACCGGGTCCTGGTACAGCCGACGCTCCAGCGCTTTGATGAGGCGCGTGACGAGCTTCTGGACGGCTTGCAGGACAACGTGCGAGCCGCCCGCGAGCGCCTGAACCTTGCCGCCCGGCTGGTGGAGTCCTGTGACCCCGCGGATGTCCTGCGACGTGGCTATGCGGTGGTTAGGGACGAGAAGGAGCGTGTGCTCCGCAGTGCGCAAGCCGTGAGCGCCGGCGCGGGGATCTCAATACAGCTGCATCACGGGAAGCTACGGGCAACGGTAGATGGAAAGGAGATCCATGAAGAGCTTTGAAGAACGACTGTCGCGGCTGGAGACCATAGCAGAGCGCATTAGAGAATCAGATGTACCTATAGAGGAAGCGGCGACGCTCTTTGAGGAGGGCGTCATGTTGGCGAAGGGCCTAGACCGTGATCTGGAACGGATTGAGCGGAAGATTGAGCAACTGGTGAATCAGCCCACGGAACCGGAGGAGAAGCCGGTACTGGAGCTATTCCCTGAGCTGAATGATGTATCCAATGGGGGTGGCGTCAACGACTAAGGCGCGCTACTGGGGGCGAATCCGTTGGCGCAGTGGTTCAGAGAGCCGCACACGATACCCGGGCGTAATCCCCAGCTCTGCGAAACGGCCCTGGTTGACCTCGAGCGCGTACATCGCCGGCTCTGCGCT
>CAYTGY010000334.1:0-4080 GCA_964437265.1 uncultured Spirochaetaceae bacterium
TCAACGCGCTTTTCATGAGCCTCGTCTACCTCGCGCGCGGGCTGGCGTGGACGATGCCGCTCGCACCGGCTGCGATCGTCGGAGTACCGGCTGTGCTGATTGGCCTGCGCACGCTCGTTCTTGCGGTTGTGGCCCGCGCTCGGGGCCTGAAGGTGCGATTCGACGCCTGGGCCGGCGGATTACTCCTCGGACTGCTGATCGGGGCCATCGGCGGATACGTGCCGCTTCCGGGAACGGTCTACCCGCGCGCGCAGAGCTACCGCTATCGCGACGTGCTCTCGGCGATCGGTCCTGCGTCGCTCGCGGCCGGCCTGGCGCTTGTGCTCCTTCACGCGGGACTCGTGGTCCTCGACCTGCCCGCCTCCTCGCCGGCGTGGCTCGGCCAAATGCAGAGCTTCGCCCTCTCTCTGTTCTTCCCCATACTCCTCGTCGATCTCCTGCTCCCGTTCTTTCCCCTCTGGGGCTACCTGGGCAGGCAGGTCTGGAACTGGAGCCGCGCAGGCTGGGTCGTGCTCGCGCTGGCGGCGATCGGGTCGATCGTGCTCCGGATCGTTTAGCTGCCGGGTGCGACGGGTCGAGCTCGACGACGGCTATCTGTCGCGAGCAGTGGGCCGGTATCGCCAAACCGAGTTCGATCTGACCGACGCCTTCGATCCGGCCGCATATCACTCGCCGCCAATGACCGACGCCCCCCATCGCAGGAGCTCCTCGGCAAGCGACCGGGCATCTTCCAAATCCTCAGCCTCGTAGATCAACGAACCCTCCTCGTATCGGCGTACCCCGGCGAACTCGTTCAGCATGCTAAGCTCGTATCCGATGCCGGGCTGCGTCTCCGGCGGTAGTTTGGCCAGCAGCACTCCGAGGTCGTGAACCAGAGGCACCGGGAGCTCGAGGTGACAGAGAACCGCCTTCAGGAGTTTTTCAACAGCCTGCTGATAGAGAAAGAACACGTTTTCCGACCGTACGTCTCCGGACTCTACGCCGCTCTGCGCGTACCGCGCCGTAGAGAAATCCTGTCGGGCAATGCTGAGCAGAGTCGCAGCATACTCCGGATCGAATCGGCGTTCCTGATTCCTGGGACTCATCATCCCTCCCGAGAGAAGACTCTTCTGCCGTCCTGAACAATGAGCATCGGCAATCCACCGATCTGCGCGCGCTGGTAAAAATCCTCCCGGACAAAGAAGGCCAGATCCTGCGGCCAGGTGTCGGCGCGCGGTGTGGCGTAGAGGCGCTTTCTGCAGCTGGAGAGGCTTCGTTGATCTGCAAACACGAGCGCGAGGTCGATATCCGAAGCGACCGTCATCGCATTCGCGGCGGCGGAACCGAAGAGCCACACCTCTTCGGGCTCACAGGTTTCGAGTATCCACCGCAGTTTCGTGTCCACGATCCGGGAGACCTCGGTGTCTGGTAGCGGTGCCGGCCGAAAGATACCCACGCCCCCATAGTACCATCTTCGGGCGTGGAGTTCACCGGCCTTCCGGTCAAGGCACATTGAACGTCGCGTATCCGCGATCTCTTCCGGGTAGGCGTCCAGGCGCGGGATGTGGATTTAGACGGTTACAGCCCGCATCTCCGTATCCCCAGGACAGTCATCATGCCCTCTTCGACTGCTGCGAAGAGTCGTGAATCGATCTTCGAAACCTTCTCGATCAGTCGTTCGCGATCAACAGAGACCATCTGTGATGTTGCCACCACCGAGTCCTTTGCGAGTCCCGTTGCCCGCTTTTCGAGGAACACATTTCCGGATAGTGGAACGATAACTATCGTCCTGATGTTACTGCTATCCGGCTCACTCCCAAAGGGAATGCCGAAATCTGCCCACCAGATGTCACCACGAGTCATCTCTGGCTCGTCTGCGCACAGACTCCAATCCAGCGCATGCGACATCGTCAGGCTCTTCTTGTTCGGTTCTCGAATACACTCTGTTCAGTCGTTCGGCGACATTGTCTCGCTTGTAGCGATAGTATGACCACGGTATAGCTTTCTGCAAAACGGCGATGCCGACTCACGAAACCATCCGTCGGACTCCGCAGGCGATGGTCCTTGCAATACATACATATGCACATGTATCTTACAATACGGGAGGATCACCATGGATTCGTGCACACGGGTTCTCAAACAGTCGCTGTCCCCGGGGAGTGACATACGATGAGGCGCACCGCAGAAGCGGCCGAGGCAACGCGGGTCGCGCTCATTGAGACGGGGGTTCTCACTTTCGCGGAAGTCGGGTACCACGCCGCGCGGCTTGACGACATTGCCGAACGCACCGGGGTAACGCGCGGCGCGGTCTATCACCACTTTGGCGACAAGCCGGGGCTGCTCGCAGCGATCGTCGACCGGTTCATTGGTGCGTTCGACCGGTCGGTCGACGGTGCGGTGGCGACCGTGGACGGCCAAGAGCCGCTTGGCCGGGTCCTCGAGCGGCTCATCGTCGAGCCGCTCGCGCTCGTCGAATCGGACCGGCACGCCGCGGCGTTCTTCGAACTCGTGATGCTCCGGGCATCGGGAGTGAGCGAGCTCAACGCGGTCCGGGCTCACCGGCGGGAGCTGATGACCGGGCGGACTGAGGCGCTGTCGGCGGCGCTCCGCGAAGGTGCGCAGGAGGGACGGATTCGGGAGGACATCACGCCGGAGGCAATCGCGCGGCACATCGCCTCAGTCCAGTACGGAGTGCTTGCCACGTGGATCGAGTTTGGACGGACGTACAGTCTGGTGGACGCGGGCGGAACCGCAGGACGGCTCCTCGCCGATGCGGTCGTTCGTCGCCCACGCGCACGGAGGAACAGATGATCGGAACACTACTCGCGGCGACCGGCGTCGTCGTAGCCATCGTGATCGGGCTCGGAAGGCAGTTCACGGTATTCACTGCGTGGGAGCGAGGGCTCGGGATCTTCAGGCGCTACCCCCGGAAACGCGTCACAGGCGCTCTGGTCGCGGTGGCCCTCGTCGGTGCCGCACTCGTGACCGGGTCGCCGGCACGGCTCCTGCCGTTCGCGGTCGTGACCGCGGTGCTCCTGGGAATAGCGTTCGCGTTCCGGCTCGAGTGGTTGTTCCCCGCGCTTGACCGTGTGATCGCCGTTGCGCCGGAGGAGGCAAACCTGACAGACGAAGCCGTTGTCATGCTCGTCACGGTGGCAGGCGCGGCAACCGAACCAGCCGCCGACGGCGCATCGCGCGCGTACCCGCTCCACCGTATGGTGATCGCCCGCCATCTGGTGCACGACACCGTGGGCTCGACGCCGGTCGTCGTGACCTACTGCGCGCTCTGCCGCACCGGGCTCGCGTTCCGCTCGGAGGTGGGCGGCCGGCCGGTGCGCTTCCGTGTCGTCGGCGTCTTCCGGCGAAACCTGCTGATGGAGGATGACGTATCGGGCACGCTCTGGCAGCAGGCAACCGGCCGCGCCATCTACGGACCGCACGCCGGAACCTCACTTGAGCTGCTTCCGGCGGTCCAGCTACCGTGGGGCGAGGCACAGCGCGAGCGCGGTCGGTCGCTCACGGTCGCGGCCGAACCCCCGGACGCGTCCCGGGCGCCGTTCGCATCCGAGCGCGGATTCGCGTTTCTCCAACGCGCGACAAACCGAGTGACGGCGCCCGGTCACACCAGGCTCTCCAACGCGCTGCCGCGGCGGGAGACGGTCTTTGGGCTGGTCGTCAACGGGGAGGCACGGGCCTACCCGCGTGAGCGTTGCCGTGCCGCCGGACGCTTTGCCGACACGCTCGGTGGCGTCGAGCTCAGCTTCGTCTACGACGAACAGAGACGCAGCGTACGCGTGACGCGCGCCGACGGCCAATCGCCTCCGATCGTCGAGCAGCACTGGTGGCTCGGATGGAATGAGTTTCACCCGGATAGTACGGTGTGGGAGCCGCAGCCACCTGGTATGTCTCACCGGGCGCGGTCTACGGCCGGGATGCATCATGATAACGATGATGACCAGGTGTAACCCGGGCAGCTTGCGCACGTGGTTCAAGAGATTGAGGCCGATCTGGACGGCAACGTTCTTTCGGTGGTGATGACCAACACGGAGACCGACCAACGGACTCAGCTTCGCGTTGCGGTTCCGGGTGACGAAGGGTTCC
>CAYTGY010000335.1:0-4077 GCA_964437265.1 uncultured Spirochaetaceae bacterium
CTGTTGACAACAATGACGCCCAGGCGTTCATCAGGCGTGTACCGAAGCTTTTCCCCGGACCTCTCAAGAAGCCTCTTCTCAACCGCAGACATTCAGCCCCCCTGGCGTGCTCTTACGAGCTTGCGCACACCCCCACGTCGTGCTATGGTACTCTCCGTAGTGAGGGTATGTTGTTTGTGTCAATAAACTAACCTGCCGGACCCGGCGGAGTCAAGCAGGAAGCATATGGACGACTATTCGGAGAGGGCAGAAGAGATCGCCACCGCGTTTGAGACCGACGGCCCGGTGCGCTCGATAGCACTCATTGGTGACGGTCACATCCACGTTTCATTTAGGTGCATCACGGCGGCCGGCGAGTACGTGCTGCAGCGCGTCAATCACGCAGTCTTCCGCGATCCGCCGGCGCTCTCACGAAACATCGAGCGGGTGACGCAGTACGTTGCAGCGCGACGGAGGCACCCTTCTGGAGTGCAGACCTCGGTCTCCGTTCCGGAGCTGGTGCGGCTTCGGGAAGACGCGGAGGGCGGTGATCGCTACCTGCTCCATCACCGGGAGGAGTGGTGGCGGATGTGGATCGCCGTTCCCAATACCGTTCCCGGTCCGGTGCCGGCCGAACCTGATGACGCGTACTCCTGCGGGATTGGATTCGGTAGCTTCTTGTCGCTCACCCACGGTCTGGATGCCGCGGAGATGGAGATCACCATCCCGGATTTCCACAACATCACCGTGCGGCTTGCGCAGCTCGAGCGCGCGGTGGCTGAAGATGAGGCAGGCCGCGTTGCGACCGTCCGCGACGAGTTGCGCGCGGTGGGTGAGCGCGCGGACGCGATGCGGCGGTTCCACAAGGCGATCTTGGGTGACACGGCGCGGGTGACGCACAACGACACCAAGTTCAACAACATCCTGCTGGATCGCGACTCGCGCGCCCCGCGTGCGGTCATCGACCTGGACACGGTCATGGCAGGCCATCCGGTCTACGACTTTGGAGACGGCGCGCGTACCGGGACGGCTACCGCAGCGGAGGACACACCGGACCCGGCGGCGATGAGTCTCAACGTCGCGGCGTTCCAGGGATATGCTGACGGGTTTCTTTCCGCGGTGCTGCTGGAGCGAAGCGCGCGCGAGCGGCTGCAGCCGGCGCCGGCGTATATGACGTACATCATGGCGGTGCGGTTCCTCACCGACTACCTCAACGGCGACCGCTATTACCATGTAGACGATGACACGCACAATCTCCGGCGCGCTCGCGCGCAGCTTTCGCTCCTTCGTGACCTGGAGCGACGTGCGAACCGCATCCGGCGAGCGCTGGGTCCCGCGGTCTGACTGATACCGCAGTGCCTGCTGCTGTCAAGACCGGGCCACTTGCCCGGTGCCGCCGGATGTGCGAACTTAGTGGGAAACCGACAGCGGAGTAGAACATGCAATCAGATGATTTCCGAGGCCTGGTCCTTGAAAATACCCTCACCAAGCGTAAAGAGCTGTTCCGACCCCGGAACGCCGGTGTTGTCAAGATTTTTACCTGCGGACCAAGCGTGTACCGGCGGCCGCACATTGGCAACTACCGAACGTTTCTCTACGAGGATGTTCTGGTCCGCTACCTGGAGTATCTGGGGTACACCGTGGACCGCGCCATCAACTTCACCGATGTTGAGGACAAGACGATCGCCGTTGCCGGCGAGGAGCATACCGGTGTCCAGGAGCTCACCGAGCCGGTGGTCAAGCGCTTCCATGAAGAGACCGCGCTTCTGGGGATCAAGCTGCCGCGTGAGATCCCGCGAAGCTCCACCAGCGTCAAAGAGGCGGTGGCGATCATCCAGACGTTGATAGAGAAGGGACATGCGTACCGGCATCAGGGGAATGTCTACTTTGATCCGCTGACCTACGACGGCTTTGGAGAGATCTATGGGCTGGATATGAGCAGGTGGCCCAAGAAGAAGGTTCGCTTCAGCCAGGACACCTACCCGGGTCAGCGGTGGAACCTTGGCGACTTCATCCTCTGGCACGGGTACAAAGATGACGACACCCTCCACTGGGATACAGAGATTGGCCCCGGACGCCCGGCGTGGAACGTGCAGGACCCTGCCATGATAGCACAGACCCTGGGATTTGAGCTGGATATCCATTGCGGCGGTATTGACAATCTCTGGCGCCACCACGACTACAACCGCGCAATCATGGAGTCCGTAAGCGGGACCGAGCTGGCGCACTACTGGCTGCACGGCGAGCACCTCATTGTTGACGGCGACAAGATGAGCAAGAGCCGCGGCAACGTGATCTATCCGGAGATGCTCATCGAACGCGGCTGCGACGGCCGGCATATCCGCTATCTCCTCATCTATGGTCACTACCGTGACAAGCTCAACGTAACTGACAAACTGATGGAACAGCGTTGTGAGGAGATTGAGGAGATCCAGACCGACGTAACGGAGATCATGGGCAGCCTGGGGAAGGCGAGCGCGAAGCGGAGGAGTACGCCGAACCCGCGTGCGGAGGAGATTGCGAATGAGCTCATTCCGCTCTTTGAGCACCAGATGAATGACGATCTGAACGTCAAGGGCGCGATTGACAATATCCACCAGGCGCTCAACGAGCTTGCACGAGTCAGCAAAAGCGGCATCTCCAAGCAGGCGCGCGAGACCGCCGTAAACGCGGTGAAACGGATTGACGGGGTGCTTGGCGTGATTTTGGAGCGGTAGCACTCCTCGTAGGCAACCGCCCCGTCGCTTCGGTAGAATGGGCCAGTTGGAGGGTGCGATGAACCTGAGTGGTCAAGTAGCGGTGGTAACCGGGGCGGCGCGCGGCATTGGGCTTGCAACCGCCGGGCGGCTCCGCCGTGCGGGGTGCCGGGTCGCCGTGTGGGATTCCGATGAGGCGGCGTTGCGGGCGGCAAGCGACGGGCTCTCCGCGATCTCGCAGAGCACAACGGGCGGCGCGGTGCTCACCCAGCGGGTGGATGTCACCAGGCCTGAGGAGATCGCCGCCGCGGTAGCGGAGGTGGAGTCGGCGCTTGGACCGGTGGATATCCTGGTCAACAACGCCGGGATCTTCCGGCCGGGCTCGTTTTTAGATCGGCCTGTGACCGAATGGGCTTCCACGTTCTCCGTGAACCTCAACGCCGTGGCATATGTCACGCACGCAGTGCTTCCCGGAATGTACCAGCGAAACCGCGGACATATTGTCAACATCAGCTCCGCCGCCGGACTGCTTGGCGTGCCTGAGATGACCGTGTACTCAGCCACCAAGTGGGGCGTTCTGGGCTTCACCGAGTCACTCCGGCACGAGGCGCGCAACCGCGGGAGCGCGGTACGGGTGAGCTCGGTACATCCCATGTATGTGACCACCGGGCTGTTCGAGGGCGCGAAGCTCAAAGGCATTGGGGCGATTGTGGTGCCGCGGGTCAAGAACCATGACACGGTGGCGGAAGCCGTGGTAGAGAGCGCGTTGCGCAGAGGGAAGTGGATGGTGCTTCGCCCGCGCTCATTGCGGCTGGCAATCCTCTTGCGCGGGATTCTTCCGTACCGGCTCTTTCTGCTCAGCGTGCGGCTCTTTGGAGTCCACGTGAGTATGCAGACGTGGCACGGCACCGGTGGTGAATCGCGAGACGGAGGAGTGGCACAGTGAGCGAATCAGCAATCTGGAATCCGGCCACCGGCGAGGTGATTGCACAGGCCAAGCATGATACTGAAGACCAGTTCATAGATGCGGTGAGTCGCGTGCGAGACGCTCAACTGGAGTGGGCCGAGCGCCCGGCTCGCGAGCGGGCCCGGGTTGTGGCGCGTCTCTCCCGCGCGGTGAGCGAGCGCCGCGATGAGCTCGCTGCGCTGGTCTCACAGTGCAGCGGCAAGACGCGCTCGGACGCCATGTCCGGTGACGTGGCACCCATTGGGTTGGCGGCCGCGTGGTACGCGCGCGCCGGACGGCGGCTGATGCGCCGGCGGCGGCTTCGCAGAGGACATCCGTTCTTTGCACTCATCAAGAAGTCCTATCTGGTGCGTGAGCCGTTGGGCGTCATTGGGATCATCAGCCCGTGGAACTATCCATTTGGGATCCCGATGCATGAGGTAATGATGGCCCTGG
>CAYTGY010000336.1:0-4076 GCA_964437265.1 uncultured Spirochaetaceae bacterium
GTCTACACCGTGGAGATCATCCCATCGCTCGGTCATCAGGCGCGGGAGGTTCTGGACGATCTAGGCTACGATTCAGTGAAGACCAAAGTTGGAGACGGGTACTTCGGCTGGCCGGAGCATGCGCCGTACCGGGGCATCATTGTGACTGCGGCCGCGGATCACGTGCCGCCGCCGCTCATCGATCAACTCGCTCCGGGCGGGATGATCATCATTCCGGTGGGCTCTCCGTACCAGGTGCAGACGCTCATGAAGATCACCAAGAGCGAGGGCGGGCAGGTCAGCCGCGAGCCGCTGCTTCCGGTTCGGTTTGTCCCCTTCACACGGTCGCAGTAGCGCTACTTCACCGTTACGGCAAGCAGGTACAGCCGTCCCTCGGTAGCCCATATCTCCAATGACGGTGCGCAGCTTGCCGCCCCGGGCGCCTGGATCTCCGCAAGGATGAGCGGCTCATGCGACTGCCCGGCGACAGTGCGGGCCGGAACGTCTTCCGCCGGAGCCAACCGAATGGTGCGGTATCCGTCCCCCGGGTCGTCCGGCACGATTGTGATGGTCTTGGCAGATGCGCTGCCCGCGCAGGTCAGGGTAAGCGTTACCTCAGCCGGACTGCGAAGGGTTGTGGCAAGCAGTGCTACGCGAATGGCGCCGCCGGGGTGGTCAGGTAGCGGGATGACTATGGGTGTCCGCGGGACCACGGCCACTGCGTTCTTCCGGCCGTTCACCGTCGGCGGCATCAAAAAGATGGTGCCGGATATCCGGCGCAGGAGCCCGCCGGCGATGAGCCGGGCGTCAACTGGGGTCTTCACCGTCGCGTCAGCCGGGCGCTCCGGCCAGGAGACAACGTCCGCAGAGAAGTGTTCGGTTAGCGAAACGGGTTCTCCGGTCGCGTCGGTGCGTTCAAGGTGTACCACAAAGCGTGTGCGAATCGCATCTGCTGAGGCGCCGGCACCGTCCGGTATGGTAATCACGATCTGCGACGGATAGGTGCCGGCGCGGAGCGTTGCCGGGACGGCCACGGCGCGCTCGAATCGACCTGAGGTCTCCGGAGGAAGCTCCATGGGGTCCAGTCTGTGGCGCCAGGATCCCAAGACCAGCAGCGGGGAGACCCGCAGGGGTCGTGCCGTGGGATTTGCCACGTAGATTGGAATCACCAGCTCTCCGCCTGAGGTTGCCCATATGCTCAACGGCACCACCTGGACCGCTATCACCGGCTCTGCTTTCACCGGGGCATCCTTGCGCGGTGGCGCCGGGGTGCGCGGCTTTCCCGGCGGCGCTTCCGCCGGCGGGTGCTGAGCCTCAGCCTCCCAAGATTCCACCGGCGGCGTCGCTCCGTCCTCCGGGGTGAGCTCGAACTGAGGATCGGCTGGGGGAGTGGAGCAGCCGGCGAGTGCAACGGCTACCGCCAAGAGAGCCGGCGGGGCGATTCGCATTGTCCCACTGTAGCATCTGAGTCGCCGTCCGAGCGAGCGGGGTGGCGCGTACGCCGCGAGCAGTTGCTCCACAGACCACAACAATGCGACAATGCTGTATGGCTATACGCGCGTTCGGCTCCCTTCGTGCTCGTCTGTTGATCCTTGTCGTGATCCCCATTGTTGGACTGATCGGGACTACGCTCCTGGTGCTGATCGCCGTTCCTGCACTAGAGCCCGCCGTACGGACGCTCCTTGTTGCCGTGGCCGGCGTTTTTGTGCTGTGTACGGCGATCACCGGTCTGGTGATTGCGCATGGTATCAGACGCCAGATGGGAAGTGACCCCGCGGAAATCCGGCGCATAGCGACTGAGCTTGCGGAAGGCAATATCACGTTCGGATATGGGGTAACGGATCGCCGGGCCGGGCCCGGGGACGGAGTGCTTGGCGCCATCACCGCGCTCGGCGTCCGCGTTGGCGAGGTTGTTGACGAGGCCAGGCGAAGCGCCCGTGAGGCGGCCGGCGGCACCACCGTGGTCAATACGGCATCTACGAAGGCAACCGCGCACGCGGCGGAGATCTCGCGGGAGTTGGATAGCGCTCAGCGTTCCGGTGCGGCGGCGGAGCACGCTATCGGATCCGTAGCCCACCAGGTGGAGCAGTTGAGTACCGCGGTGACACGGGTCGCGCGGCTCATAGATGATCAGGCAGCGAGCGTGCACCAGAGTTCCGCCGCGCTTGAGCAGATGACGGCCAGCGTGCGCAGTGTGGCCCGGATCGCGGCGGAACGTCAGCAGACCAGCCAGGCGCTGCGATCAATTACGGAGCAAGGCGGTCGTCAGTTTGAGGAGACCAACGCCGTTATTCGTAGCATCGCTGAGGAAGCTGACGCGATGCTCGAGGTGATCGACATTATCAACGGCATCTCAAGTCAGACCAATCTGTTGGCAATGAACGCGGCAATAGAGGCGGCACATGCCGGAGAGGCCGGCAAGGGGTTTGCCGTCGTCGCGGATGAGATCAGAAATCTTGCTGAGCGGGTCAGCGAGAACGCGGGAACTATCTCCTCCGGCCTCAGGGATGCGGTGGAGCGCATTGGAGAGTCACTCCAGGCGGCCAAAGAAACCGGCGAGGCGTTCGACGCAATCAGCACGGAGGTGGACGCTGCGACGGCCAGCTTCGCGGAGATCGCGGGCAGCATGGCTGAGTTGTCTCAGGGCAGCACGGAGGCGCTGCAAGCAACCAGCG
Organism: uncultured Spirochaetaceae bacterium; assembly: GCA_964437265.1. Classification (GTDB taxonomy): domain Bacteria; phylum Spirochaetota; class Spirochaetia; order DSM-27196; family SLST01; genus CAYTGY01. The sequence continues at coordinate 2,655 of CAYTGY010000336.1, forward strand.
GCCTGAGTGAGATCGCGGAGGAGTTGCGCCGTGCGGCATCTGAGATGGAGTCGAACGTGGCCACGACATCCACGGAGATGGACGGTATTGGCGATGGGACCGCGACCATTGTCCGGAGTCTCGGGACAATCGGGGCGAAGGCGGGAGAGCTTCATACGGTGGTAGAGGAGATTGCTCGGGGAACGCAATCAAACGCACACCATGTGGCGGATCTGCTTGCACAGCTCGAGTCCATCCGAACCGGGTAGGGCCCGCACTTGTTCGTTGCTGGGTCGCTTATGCGTCCTTCACCGTCATGACGGAAACAGGATCTCTTCCGGGGTCTCTTTCACATAGACAAACTCGTATCGGCCCGAATGCTCCGCCTCTTCGTCGCGAAACGGTACCTCCTGGGGCGCGAAGAAGAACAGCACGTCCATCATGTCGTCCCGGGATTCGGTAAGGCAGTAGCGAACGTAGAGATCACCGGTGCGCGGAAGCAGCCGGCCATACAGGCCCTTCGGAGCCGAAGGATCGATCAGTGCGCGGAGCGTGCCCCGCAGCCCGCCGTAGTACGCGCTCCCGCGTCCGAGCAACGAGACCACCCCGCCGGTCGGTCTATGGTGGATCTCGTAGATGCCGGCCTGGCCCGGCACCGTTGTCCGCACCACGTGCTTGTCCATTCGCACAATACCTGACCAGTTGACGGTGAAGTATGCCTTGCGATCCCGGGTGCGTTTCTTCAGTTGAGCTTCCACACGCCCAGTATAGCGGCTCTGCGACCGGACATCAAAAGCGGAGCCGGTTCAGTTCAGCATTGCCTTGACGTCAACATCAGTTCCTACCAGCTTCCGTACGCGGCGGAACAGCTTGAGCTCTGCGTTCACCCGCTCTATTGCCGCCACTGACCTCTCAAGTCGGGCAAGCGGACTGTTCAGCTCAAGGAGGCTCTGCTTGGTGTCCAACGGCAGCGACTCAACACCCGCAATGAGAAACGAGAGCTGGTTTGCGTTCAACCCGTCAAGCGTAGCCGCACTGATATCCAGATCGCTCATCTCAGCGTAGGCCAGGAGCCGCTGGACCGCACGATCATAGACCTGCTGGTCTATGGGTTCCGCGCCTTCGTCCAGAATGGTCACTCGCGCCCTCAGAAACACCGCTGAGTCATCCACCGCCTCTACTCGAAACCGATCGACTCCTACGCTCATGATATCCAGCCGTCCGTCATCATAGCGATTGAGGATGTGGTTTACCGTGGCCGTGCAGCCCACGCGCTCTATCTCCGACGCGTGTTGGTAGACGACGCCAAACGGCTCGTTCTCCTCAATGCACTGGTTGATCATGATCCGATAGCGCTCCTCGAAGATATGCAGTGGAAGCGGCACGCTTGGGAAGAGCACCATCTGCAGCGGGAACAACGGGATGGTCGTTGATCGCATCTTC
>CAYTGY010000337.1:0-4075 GCA_964437265.1 uncultured Spirochaetaceae bacterium
TGCCGCACCCATTTGGGCCCAAAAGGGCTGAGATACCGTCGCTGAACTCTATGGTTGATCGATCGGCGAATGATTTGAAGCCGAATAGCTCAATGCTCTTGAGAAACACGCCCACTCCCAGTGTCAGTGATAAGCATACACCCTATCGCGCGCAGCGAACAGCGGTCAAGATCGATGGTGCTCGATGATCCGCCGGTACTGCTCCACCACCCAGTCCACAATCTCCTCCCAGCTCTGGTAGATGGTGGAGACCGCACCCTTGCCTGCCTGCGCCAGGAGCCGCGGTTTCTCCATGATGGTATGGAGCGTGCAGGCCATAGCCTGCGGATCGTTCTCTGTGACAAACCCGTTCTTACGGTCGGTGACTACCGCGGCGGCCGAAGACCCGGCGGCCACCACCGTTGGTACGCTGAACGCCGCGGCCTCCCGCATCACCAATGGAGCGTTGTCATAGACGGACGGAAACAGGAAGAGATCCGAACGCGCGTACAGTCCCATCAGTACCGACCGGTCCACAATCTTGCCCAGGAACCGCGTCTGCCCGGCTATTCCGCGCTCCGCGCAGCGCCGCCGCATCTCATCTGCGGCGTACCCTTCCCCAACGAACACCGCGACAAACGGCCGGCGCTTCTCCGCCTCCGCGAGTCGGGCCTTCAGCTCCGCCAGCGCGTCAATGATGAGCGCCACATTCTTCTCCCACCGGTGCTGTCCCACAAAGAGGAACATGAACTCATGGTCACCGACGCCGGCGGTTGTCTGTCCTTCCATGCGGAACATGGTTTGTTGGTAACGGCTGGGTGGTCGCATGTCCGTTCCGTTGGGCGCCATCAGCACAGCGCCGGAGAAACCGTACTCCTTGAGCGTCTCAGCGGTGGATTCGCTGGGAGCCCATACCTCGTCGGCGCTCTGGTAGAACCTGACGATCCGTCGCACCACGGCATCTGCCAAGCGTTGGTTACTCACTACGCGTTGAACGTCTTCGCGATACTTGGTGTGAAAGGTGGTGATATGCGGGATTCCACGGCGCCGGGCAACGCGGCGAGCAAGGAGGCCGGAAACGAAGGGACAATGACTATGGACCAGATCGAACGGCAGTGCCCGTAAGCGGCGCTGGAAGCGCAGGCCCAGCGGCGGGAGTCCCAGGCGGTACGGGCGCATGGGCGGAAACCCAACGGACGGGAATCTGAGCACGGGAAACGGGTCCGTGTCCTGGAAATCGGGGACGCGCGGCGTGACAACCACTGCTTGTCCGTGCTTCTCCTGAATCCACCGTGCGTAGTTTTCCGCGCACATACCCACGCCGTCCATTACGGGCTTGAAGGAGTCGTTGAACTGACCAATCGTAAGATTTGACATGAAGAGATTCCTTGGCTACGCGGTGAGAAGCGAAAGACTCCCGTACCGATACATCAGTGCGGCCGTGCGATAGTCTATCCCGCCCACGGGCAAGTGTGGAAGATACCGGCAGAAGACGATAGTCGCTGGGTGATCGGACAGGCGCGCCCCACGCAGTCGTGCGGACAGCGTCTCTTCAAGCGTGTCGAGCGCGTCTTCCGTGGCCCGCGGGACAACCAGTGCTGTGGGCACCGGACCGGGAATGACGGAGGCGGCAGCCACCCCCGGGATCGCCTCAAGGACCCGCTCTATGGTGCCTGGAGACACCAGATGGTCTCCCTCTATGGTGAGCCGTTCCACCCGGTCCAACAGGTACAGGAAGCCCTGCGCGTCCATAGTGCCGTAGTCGCCGGTGTTAAGCCACCGGCGACCTTCAGTGTCCACCACCAGGACCGAATCATCCGGGGTGGCGCCGTCGTCGCTCAGATAGCCACGCATGACTGTTGGGCCGCTGACCCAGATGACCCCAGGCTCATCGTCCGCAACTGGGATGCTGTCCGGCCCGGCCGGGGTCCGGTGCAACGGCAATACAGCGATATCCATGTCCGGGTACGGGATGCCGACGCTGCCGCTTGGCGCGCCATGCTCCGGCGCCACCGCGCACCCGCTGACCGTCTCCGTCAGCCCGTAGCCCTCCCGCACATTCACCACCGCACCGTGCTGGTGAAGCGCGCCCTCAATCTCCTCTCGCATCCACGCGGGAAGACGCGCTCCGCCGGTGAACACGCCCATCAGGAACGACAGCCGTGTCCGACGAAGCCGGCGCGCGCCGGGGACCATACTAAGAACGCGCGGCGCGGTAGCGATGTACTCCGGTTTGTGCCGCCTGATCAGCTCCGGGAGCGACGTGGCGCAGTTTGGTGGCACCAACACCGCCGCCGCCGCGGAGACAACGGCGGTGTGGAGGCCAATACCGAGCCCGAATCCGAGCGAGAACGGAATGGCGGAAAGGACGGTGTGTCCCGGCAACAACGGGCCCTGAATCTGGGTCTGACGCGCCGACGCGTTGAGATTCGCGCTGGAGTGCACCACCGGCTTTGGCTCGGCGGTTGCGCCTTGGGTAAAAATGACGACGGCCGGACGTTCGGGGTCGCCCGGTTCAGGTTCCCACGGCACAGCCCGGTCCTCCGACGCCAGGGTGACAAGCGTTGACCATGAGAAGACCGGTGGGAGCTCACCGTTCCCACCCTCCCCGGTGCGCTCCCCGGTGCTCTGCTCCCGCGTCGGCAACGGTCCGCACCCACCATTCACGGAGAAGAATCGGCGAAGCCGCCGCGGCGGCACGAAATCCGCATAGCCCGCCGTTATGATACCGTTGAGCCGTCGCATGGGCGCCGGAGCGGAACATCCAGACAGGCGTTCGCTCATGATAACCGCCCATGCCGGTTTGAGCCGCGTGAGGTACGCCTCGAGCTCCGAGTTCGAGAGGTCCGGCGACAGGAAGCACACCACGGCGCCAATGGCGTTCGCCGCGTACAGCAGCTGCACGCCGTGCGGTGTGTTCGGAAGGATGCACGCAACGCACTCACCGGCCCGAACCCCCAGGTGTGCTAAGGCTCTTCCAATCTGCCTGGTCTGGGTGACCAGCCGGTCATAGCGTAGCCGGGTGCCTAGAAAGTGCAGTGCGGTCTGGTCAGGGTACTCACGACCGGATGCAACCAGCGCCTGGAAGAGGGTCTGAGACGGGTACTCCAGCGAGGAGGGAGCTTCTCCGTAATGTGGCGTCCACGGCCGAAAGGTGTTCACAGCAAGTGGGACGACGATACCACAGCCCCGGGGGGTTCGCACACTCCCCGGCATTGCGGATTCCGCCCGACGGCGCTACCATGACTCCATTCGGTTGCCGGAAGGAGAATGGAACGGTGATTGTCTGTGGCGTGGATGAGGCGGGGCGCGGTCCGCTCGCGGGGCCTGTCACTGCCGCTGCCGTAATCCTGAACGCGGAGTTTCCCAGAGACCAACTGAATGATTCCAAGAAGCTCTCCGAATCCCAACGGCTCCGCCTACGTGGTGAGATCCAGGCCGGCTCTGTGTGGGCCATTGGGTGGGCGACCCCGGAAGAGATTGACCACCGTAACATACATCACGCGACGCTCCTGGCGATGCGTCGCGCGATTGACCAGCTTTCCGTGCGCCCTGACCTGATACAGGTGGACGGCAGGTTTGTACCGCCGGATCTTCGGGAAGCCGTGGCCGTAATCCACGGTGATGCGCTGGTGCCGGAGATCATGGCCGCAAGCATTCTGGCCAAGACCGAACGTGACGCGTGGATGTGCCGCTATGCCGCCGTGGAGCCGCTCTATCTATTTGAAAAGCACAAGGGGTATCCCACCGCCGAACACCGAGCGCTTATTGATCAGTACGGCCCTTCCGGGATTCATCGGTACTCGTTCCGCGCGACCCGGGCCGCGGACGCTCCTTCCTGATGAACGACAAGACACGATCCATACCCACGGCAAATGCGTCCATATCCTCTTCAAAGACTACCACCTGGTGGCGCTCGAAGTCTTCTTCCCCGTGTTTCTTGCTCTCTACAATCGTGAGGTAGAGGTCGCGGGTTCGATTCTCCTTTACGTTGAGAAAATACGTGCGCTTCTCATTTGCACTGGAAACCCGCCACGAAAACAGCTCACCTCGTACGCCCATGCTGACTCCTATACGCAGAAGGTACCGGTGGACC
>CAYTGY010000338.1:0-4068 GCA_964437265.1 uncultured Spirochaetaceae bacterium
GTGCCCTACGAGCTCGATGAGGCAATCTATATGGACGGCGGCACTCCGTTCACGGTTTTCTTCCGCGTGATTCTCCCCATGGCGGCACCCTCGATTGCCGCGGTCAGCATCTTCAACTTCCTCTTCCCGTTCGAGGAGCTTGCCTGGTCCCAGGCGATACTCAGAAGCGATAGCCTCAGGACCATCCCGGTGGCGCTCACCTCATTCTTCCAGGCGCACAATCGGACCGACTGGGGATATGTGCTCGCCATGACCTGTCTTTCGATGGTTCCGGTGCTCACCATCTACGTGACGCTGCAGAAGTACTTCATCTCGGGTCTGTCCACCGGAGCGGTGAAGGGATAGATCATGTTTCGTCTGCCGGATCGGTGCATCTCCCCAACATGAGTGCCGCACGGAACACGCCGGAGACAATCGTCTACCATCAACCCGGCCTGGGGTGAGACCTCCCAGCCGGCGCGCAGTATTGCGTCGACGCGCTGATGAGGCCGAACCCCACACGATCTGTCGCGAAGGTCGTACAGATGCAACGCGAGTACCGCCAGAAGCGCATGGCGGTTCCTCCGAGTGCAGGCACGCGAAAGAAGGTTCAGCTGATCCGCCTGGATGCCGTTCGATTCGATGAGCGCCACGACAACGGCTCAGGTGGTTCCGGCACAGCCTGCCGTCGCGCGCGTACGCGTTGCGTCATCTCTCACGGCCTGCTACGGTAGCCCATGGTGTGTCCACGTTGCCGCGGCGTTTGGCCGGGCAGTTCGCCGTGCAGCCGGCGGAGCCAATAGGGCACGCGCACCGCTTCCAGACCCCGCCCGCCCACCAGAGACCACGAAGTTGTGCTGACCGGCTTCTCTTATCGGCCCCACAGCGGGTAGAATCGCCGGCATGACACAGCGCCCCGACTCCAAAGTTGGAGCACCGGCCGCTGCCTGGGCAGCGGTCCGTGGCTTCTTTTCTCGCACAGCCCGAGCAGCCTCCAAGGCCGCCGCGTCAGTCCGCGACTGGCTGGATACCTACTGGCTCCCAGGCCGCGCGCGGCGATGGGCGGCGACGCAGTCCGTTCGTCGTTTGGGGCTTGCGAAGTCGGCGGAGACACTGGTCACCTATCAGCCGGTGCTCTGGGTGGCCGCGAAGGTTGTCGCGGTGATACTGGCCGCACGAATGGTGCTGGGCTTTGACCAGGAGATGGGACGGCTCCTTTCAGACGTTGTCGGTTTCTTTCAGCTTGATCAGATCTACAACTTCGAGCTTCCCACGCTTGCGACCTACACTCGCTGGTCCGGCATGGCGCTTCTGGGGGTGGTTGCACTTGCCGGCGGGTACGCGATGGTACTCCAGGTCCAGGCGCTGTTTTCAACGGTAGTGCTGGATCTGACCTCCCGAACGCTCTACTACGTAGAGGGCTACGTGCTGCTCCGGCGCGTGCACACGGTGGCGGCCGGACGGATTGAGGTGGTAACTCTCCGCCAATGGCTGCTGACCCGGCTGCTGGGAATTGGGACGCTTGACCTCACCGCGGTCTCCGGTGAGCGTATGATCATCCGGGCGCAGTGGCGCGCTCCGGAAACGGTAGCCGCACTGCGCAGTGCAACGGGCGGGGCTACGCCGCATGCCGAGTCTCAGTAGCGGCCGGCGCGCCCAGGCGGGGCGAGCACCAGCACGGCTTGTTCCCGCCGGCGGCGGGATGGTGACGTCAGATCGGGCGTTCGCCCTGCTGCTGGTACTCTTCGCCGCGGCCGCATCTCTGCTCTACGGCCTCTACCTCTTTCGCACCATGCAGCAGTTTGTGGATTTTGACCAGTATCAGTACTACTGGAATATCCGGCGTTCGCTAACGGGCTCGAGGCCACTTCCCATCTTCAACCCGCATCACTTGCACCTGGAGTTCCTGAGCGAGCGGTTTCACAACCACGTGGTTGAGCTTCTGGGGGATGCCGGCTTCACTGATCTTGCGTTCAACCTCCGCCTTCGCTCATTAGTGACGGCAACCGCGGGGCTGTTCCTCTTTATGCTGTTGATTGGTGTTTTGACGCGCGGCGTTGGCGTTGCGCTCCTCAGCGGCGCGGCGCTTGGCTTCAGCCATGGCTACATCTTCTACGCGACCAAGATAGACACCGCGATCTTTCCCACCGTTGGGCTTATTGCCGTGTTGGTCTGCGTGCTCTGGGTGGACCGAGGCGGCCGGTTGTGGCCGGTGGCCGCACTCAGCCTTGCGGTAGCGATGTTCCTTGCGGTCATGGCGCACGTCTACATGGGAATTGCCTGTGCCGTGGCGGGGGTGGCGCTGCTCATGCCGTCCGCCCGCCGGCTACCGCAGATGGTCAGGCCGTTTGTGCGTACCCGCGTAGCCTCTCGTCTCACGTTCCGTAACCGGCATCTGCGGCGGGTGATTGCCACGGTGGGCGCCGGCGCGCTGGCGCTGGGGATGATCGCCGGCGCCTACGTGTTTGTGGGGCGCGGTGTCTACAATCTTCCGTATGCCGGCCGGCCGGACACCGGTTCACGTGACCTCTTTCGCGGATCGACCTTCCAGGAGTGGCTCTTTCTCTATGAGGTGGTCTCAGATGCGTGGGGCTACGGGATAGAGCAGTTCAGCCCTGACCAGCCAATCCGCGGGTATACCGACGCGTTCCTGACCCGCACCAGCAGCTACCGGACCTACGGCATCCTGGCGCCATTTGAGTATGATCTCTCCCACATTGACGATCCCGATGCGTTTCCGTTCAATGTCTTGGCTGTGGTCACGATTGCCACGCTGGCCGGCGCCGTGCTGCTGTTCCCGATGCTGCTGAGGAGATACGGGCGGCCGTTCCTTGCGGTGTTTGGCATGGTGCCGCCATTCTTCCTCTTTTTCACCTACTGGGAACCGTCGTACCTTGAGTTCTGGCTGGTGCCCACCGTGCTGGTGGTCGCGCTGCTCTCGTTGATGGTGAACCTGTTGGCTGAGGCCGCCGGCAGCGTGATTCCGGCGCCCGCGGGAGTGACCGGGTGCGGAGCCGCCGACTCATGCACCCGGCGGCCGGCGGTTCCGCGCGGTGTCAGGTACGCGCTCTCGCGGCTTACCGCGGCGCTTGTCTTGGGCGCGTTTGCCGTGACACTCGCCGTGCACAACATTGATCACTACGTGATTCCCTTCTCCCGCCTGCAACTCAGGGAGGGGCTGCCCGCATCCTGGACCGAGGAGGCGATCACGCCGCTCTACTCATCCAATGTATACCGCCGGCCCATAGAAGAACGCCGGTCGCCGGCCGAGCCGTAGCCGCCCGCGGCCCCACGCAGGCGGCGGCTATCTCATCACGCGTGCCGCTGCCGTCACCACCGAACGTCGGGGCAGGAACCGAACCAGAAACGCGGTTGCCTTATTCACCACACCCGGAAGCACGCTCAGCCGCCCGCGGAACAGCGCCCGCAAACCAACGGATACCACCGTGGGGCTGTCCATCATCACCAGTCGCTGGTAAAGCGTGGGCTTCTGCCCCGCCACGTCCAGAAACTCGGTTGCCGTGACGCCCGGCGAGAGCACCGTGCACGTCACCCCGGTCCCGGAGAGCTCGTGGTGGATCGCCTCTCCGTAGTGCAGGACGAATGACTTTGCCGCGGCGTAGGATGCGTAGGTGGGGGATGACTGGTACGCCCCAATTGAGGATATCTGCAGAATGTAGCCGTTCCCGTCCTCTACCATCTGCTCTGCGCATCGTCGGGTGAGATAGACCAGACTGACAATGTCCAGCTGCAACATGGTGGACTCGCGCTCCCACGGGATCTGGAGAAAGCTTCCGTGCACGCCGTATCCGGCGTTGTTGACCAACACCATTGGGCGGATCTGGTCCTGCTTGAGGCGTGCGAGCATACGGTCAATCTCTTCAGGCCGGGACAAGTCCGCTGGGTACACTCGGACTGTTGTGCCGTCGCGGGACTCCAGCTCGGCCTGTACCTGGTTGAGGCGTTCCTCCCTGCGGGCGACTACGGCGATGTTCATCCCCATCGCTGAGAGCTGCGATGCGAACTCGCGTCCCAAACCGCTTGATGCGCCGGTCACCAGCGCCCATCGTCCTTGTACGGCATCCTTCG
>CAYTGY010000339.1:0-4067 GCA_964437265.1 uncultured Spirochaetaceae bacterium
CCGCACGAACACTGGTCACCACCTGTGAGAGGCGGTGCAACATCTCAGTCAGTGCGCCGGCAAGCTGGCCCAGCTCATCCTCGCGGTTGACGGTTATGGTCGCGGTGAGATTGCCGGCCGCAACCTCTTCCGCAACGTCTACACCTTGGGCGATCGGCCTGCTCATGCTCCGGGCGAAGAGCAGGAAGACCGCAACAACTACGATCACCACAATTGCCATGACGATCATGACGGTCACGGCCAATGCATTCGCGGCAGCAAGGAACTCCGAGTCCGGCAAGGATAGTCCCACCGACCACCCGGTAGTCTCCACGTGGTGATACGCAACCGTCTTCGCGATTCCCTCAAAGGTGTAGCCGTGAACGCCGTTGGAACCGGAGAGCATCAGCTCCGCGGTGGACTCCAGGCCGCGAATATCCTGTATTCGCTGCTGGAACAGCAGCTCCGGATCAGGATGCGCCACAAAGAGACCGGTTCCGTCTACGGCGTACGCGTACCCGGTTTGGCCCACGTGAATGTCGTCAATGAGCTCCTGGATGAATCCAATCTCCAGCAGAATGGTCGTCGCGCCCGTGACCGTGCCGTCTTCTCCGTAGATGGGCGCAGCCACCGGAACAAAGGGCTCGCCGGTGACCCGGTTCAAGGCCGCCGCGCCGGCGTTCACCCGGCCGTCTATTGCCGCCTGGAAGTAGGGCCGGTCACGGATATCCACACCAACAAAGCTCGGTTGGTCTGAAGCCCGAACCACGCCATCGGTACCAACAACCAGGAGACCCTGGTAGTGCTCGCCGCTGCGCTCGCCGCCAAAGACGCGTGCCAGCGCCGCCGATGCGGCGTCAAAGGAGCCGTCGCCGGCAAATGCGGCCTGGACCTGCGGCCAGCGAGCGAGCTGTGCCACGGTCTTCATCTCCCCGTGGAATGCGGCGTTGATGGCGTTTGTCACCTCGGTGGTCGTGGAGGTTAGTCCCTCTCGTTGGACCTCCGTGATTGCCGCGCGCGCCGTCATTACGGCGTACGTGCCAATACCCGCGAGCGGGATGACCGTCAATGCCACCCCAACTAGGATAAGCTTGAGGCCAATACTTAGCTTCCGAAACATATTTCACCCCTGCTGCTCATAATGAGCTAATGCTGTAAATGGACTTTTTAGTATCTACCGATGATTATCGTGTACCTCATGTACAAATGCAATAGGCTGTCACGGAGATTGTGCGGGGGTCGTTTTCTGCTACAATACAGCCTCACAGGAGGAGCAGATGAAGACGATTCAAGGACCCGGCATCTTCTTGGCACAGTTTGTACGAGATCAACCGCCCTTCAACTCGCTCGCGGGAATAGCAAAGTGGGCATCCGACCTGGGATACAAGGGGGTGCAGATCCCCAGTTGGGAGGCATCCCTGTTTGATCTAGACAAGGCGGCGGAGAGCAAGACCTATTGCGATGAAGTCAACGGAACGCTCGCTGAGCGCGGGTTGACGGCAATTGAATTGGGGAGCTATCTCCAGGGGCAGTGTCTTGCGTTCCATCCGGCATACGCGCCGGGGTTCGCCGCGTTCCACCCAAAGGGCCTCTCCGGAGAACAGGTGACCGAGTGGGCCACCGATCAGTTGCGCAAGAGCGTTGACGCATCGGTGAACCTTGGCACCACCAACATCTCCGCAATGTCAGGGGGCTTCGCGTGGCACATGATCTACCCGTGGCCGCAACGACCGGCGGGCGTCATTGATGAGGCGTTTACCGAGTTGGCCCGACGGTGGATTCCCGTTCTGGACTACGCCAAGGAGAACGGCGTGACCTTTGGGTACGAGCTGCATCCAGGCAGCGATCTCTATGATGGGGCGACCTACGAGATGTTCTTGGAGAAGACCAACAATCACAGCTCAGCGTGCATCACGTATGACCCCAGCCACTTTGTGCTCCAGCAACTTGACTACGCGCACTTCATTGAGCTCTACCATGAGCGAATCCGAGCCGTCCACGTGAAGGACGCCGAGTTCCGGCCGAACGGACGGGTAGGGATCTATGGCGGGTACCAGGACTGGGTGGGCCGCGCCGGCCGGTTCCGGAGCCTGGGCGACGGGCAGGTGGACTTCAGCAGAATCTTCAGCCTGCTCACGCAGTACGACTACGACGGCTGGGCGGTTCTGGAGTGGGAGTGCTGCATCAAGAGCCCGGAGCAGGGCGCACGAGAAGGGGCCCCGTTCATCAAGAACCACATCATTGAGGCCACCACCGTGGCGTTTGACGACTTTGCAGGTGGGCAGAGCGACCGGGAGCTGAACCGGAAGATGCTCGGGCTGCAGTAGACAATACGGAGGATCAGATGGAATCGTGGAAACGTAAGCTACGTATGGGAATGGTCGGCGGCGGTGAAGGAGCGTTCATTGGTGCCGTGCACCGTCTCGCCGCGCAGATGGATCAGCAGGTTGAGCTGGTAGCCGGCTGCTTCAGCCGCGACGCGGACAACACCAGGCGGACCGGACGGTCGCTGTATCTGGATGAGAGTCGGCTCTACTCCTCGTATCAGGAGATGGCGGAAAAAGAAGCGGCGCTCCCGGAAGGCGAGCGGATCGACTTTGTGTCTATTGTGACGCCGAACTCCAGCCACTTTCCCATTGCGAAAGCGTTCCTGGAAGCAGGTATTCACGTGGTGCTCGACAAGCCGATGACCTTCACGTTGGAGGAATCAAAGGAGCTTGTTGCGCTCGTTGAGAAGAGCGGCCTGGTGTTCGCGCTCACCCACAACTACACCGGCAACGCGTTAGTTCGCGAGGCACGGCAGCTGTTCACCGGCGGCAAGATGGGCAAGGTTCGCAAGGTAATCGCAGAATACCTGCAGGATTTCCTCTCCCAGCCAATGGAGAAGCAGGGAAGCAAGCAGGCACTGTGGCGCGTTGATCCATCGCAGTCCGGTGCCGGCGGAACACTGGGGGATGTGGGGTGCCATGCGTTCAACCTCCTGGAGTACGTTACCGGTGACAAGGTGGTCGCGCTGTGCGCAGACACCTCAACCTTCCTGCCTGACCGATCGCTTGATGAAGACGCAAACATTCTCATTCGGCTTGCCGGCGGCGGTAAGGGCGTGATCACCGTCAGCCAGATCGCGATTGGTGAAGAGAACGGGCTGACGCTCCGGGCGTACGGTGAGACCGGTGCAGTCTCCTGGGCGCAGGAGAACCCAAGCTACATGGGCGTGTACCGCTTTGGCGAGCCACGAAAGACCTACACCCGCGCGAGCGGATACCTCTCAGAGGAGGCGTCGCGTGTGGGACGCATTCCCACCGGGCATCCGGAGGGGTATCTGGAGGCGTTCGGCAATATCTATGTGGACGTTGTCGACGCCATCCGGAAGTACATAGACGGACGTCCCATGAAGCAAGACGAGTACCGGTTCCCCACCGTCTACGATGGGCTTCGTGGGATGGAGTTCATTGTGAAAGCCGTGGAGTCAAGCAAGCAGGGCGGCGTCTGGCTTCAGATGGAGTCGTAGCGTTCACGCCAGCACGGACAGGACACGGATGAGCGTCTCTTGGGCGTTTGCCGGTTCTATCTGCTCGAGCAGGTCGCCGGCAAGCGCCAGTTGTGTTTCTATCAGCGCAGTCCGGCGCTCCAGTTCCTCATACCTCCTAAACACCGTGCCGCCCGGGACCCCGTTCCGCGCCGGCGCCGCAGTCGTAGCTTCCACGCCGCTGCTCTGCGCGGATGCTCGTTCCACGTCCGCGTATGCGGCGTGCAGGTCGATTGACTCCAGCGCCTCTTGGGCTCGGGCGTATCGCCCGGTGGCCTCCTCAATATGCCGCATCAGCTCCAATAGCCGCTGCCCGCTGAGCAGGTCCGCGGTCTCCGGGTGTTTCGCGAGACGGGCCGCGGCAACAGCAACTGAATCCAGGCACCCGCCGTGGTCCGAACGTGACTCCGCCGAACGCAGCGCTTCCGCCGTTTGCGGGGGCAGCCCGTGGCGGGGCTCGAGCCGAATAAGCGGTCCGCGCTTGTACCAGCGTTTCCGCGATGCAGGGCGTCGGGTGATGTGGATCTTGCGGCCTGAGTCACCTTCAAGAAGCGTGATG
>CAYTGY010000340.1:0-4060 GCA_964437265.1 uncultured Spirochaetaceae bacterium
GCGCCGGCCGTCCCACGGCGCCCGGAACCACCAGCAGGTAACTCCCTCCCACCTCCGCGGTGAACGCGATCTCTCGCCTGAGATAGTCGATCGCCGCCTGGCGCCGGATTCCGCGGTTCGACGACAGATCGTTGTCCGCTGAGAACATCCCGCAGACTCCCGCCACGGCGATCCCGTGATCCTGGAGCACGGGCAGCACATCGGCCGGCCTATACCCCAAGTCGGTGCCGTAGTGATTCCCATGGAGCTCGATCCACCGGACTCCGGCTCGCTCGAGTCGTTTTGCTGAGTCGATAATCGACTCAATCCCAAAGCCCCAGTTGGACCATGACAGGTTCAGCCGTTGCCTAACCTGCTCGGGCTTGCTCCGCTTGAGCTCTGCGAACGCAGTACGGATTTTCTGGTTCTTGACCTTAAAGTTCTGTGGGCTCACCTTGGCTCTCCTCTACACGGGTGAAAACTATGGCGCAGTGCGTGTCTTCCTGCAACCAGTTTACTGCTTCCCGCGTCTGTGGTGTCTCGGATACAGTCCTCGCATGACGCAACGCGAACGCTACCTCCAGACGCTCCTCTTTGGCTCCCCTGACCGGGTCCCGCTGGACCCCGGCGGTGGCCGTCTCTCCACCTGGCGTGCCTGGCTCGCGCAGGGGCTTCCTGAAACGGTTGCGCCGGCCGACATTCCGCGGTTCGCGTTCGAACAAACCGGAAGTCCCTTTCCATGGCCCGACGCCGGCGAGCGGTTCCGGTTGATGAGCGAATGATCCCACAGTTCCAGGAGACGGTGCTCGAGGTGCGCGAGCACTCGCAGGTTGTCCACGACTGGAAAGGCAACGTATGCGAGATTGGGCGCGAGTTCACCACCGAGCATCTGCGTGATGCCATTGACTATGTGACCCGCCGATGGATCCGCTGCCCGGTGGAAACCCATGACGACTGGGAGGCGTTGAAGGAGCGCTACAATCCTGATGATCCGGCCCGGTTACCGGAGGACGCCGCACAACGCGGAGAGCGCCTCGCGGACCGAACGTGGCCGGTGGTGCTGCACTTTTCCGGCCCGCTCCGGCAGATGCGCGAGTGGCTGGGGTTCGAGCGGCTCTGCACCACCTTCTACGATGACCCTGAGCTGATTCGTGACATGGTTGCGTTCTGGACCGACTGCGTGGCGCGGTTGCTCGAGAACGCGTGCGCTCATCTGGTTCCGGACGAGGTACACCTCTCGGAGGATATGGCGTACAAAGCGTACTCGATGGTCTCACCGGAGATGGCGCGGGAGTTCCTGTTTCCGGCATGGGCGGCGTGATCGACTGCTTCTACGCCGAGTGACAAACGCTTGGCGTATCTTCGCTGTGGTGCTACCCTTGTGAAGACGCCCGAAGGCGTCTTCACAGGAGACGAGATGAACGAGATTGTGTTCTTGGTGGAGGAGGATCCTGAGGGAGGATACACAGCGAGGGCCTTGGGTGAATCCGTCTTCACCGAGGGAGATACCGAAGAGGAAGTAGCCCGGAACGTCAAAGAAGCACTGCGGTGCCACTACGACGATGAAGCCACCATTCCCCGTGTGATCCGTCTTCATTACGTTCGTGATCGCGTGATTACGTATGCCTAGAATTCCTCGGGATGTTTCGGGCGCCCAACTAACGCAACTTCTTGGAGAGTTCGGATATCGGGTAGTAAGACAACACGGTAGTCACATTCGGCTGGAAGCCGATCATCCGTCCGGGCGGCACCGGCTTACCGTTCCAAGCCACACGCATATCAAGATCGGAACGCTGAACGGCATCCTATCGGACGTTGCCCGGGCGGTCGAAGTAGACAAAGCAGAACTGATCCGACGGCTTTTCGGGTCATAACAGAAGATCGTCCGACACGCTGCCCTCGCCTATGCAGAAAACATCAGCGAACCCACGTCAAACAGCCGGCCGGGGTGATCCGGCAGGAAGAGCGAGCGAGCTGTGACCAGCTTCCGGTGGGGCGTACGGTACAGGTTCCGATCAACTCGCCGTCCGGATCATCGAGCCGTATCTCGATCGCGCCGCCGTAGGTCGCGCTGGCGGAGGTAACATGGAACTGTGTCTGTCCGGTGAAGGCGAAGTAGCGGTAGCACGCCTGGTCGTCGGTGCAGATCTGTGCAAGCACGTCGGTCTCCGCTGGCTCAATGCACAGCCCGCGGCTGTATCGGGAGCCGTGGTTGTTCCACGTCTCGGGGTCGCAACCGGCGTTGTCAATGATGATGCCGCGCTTGGTGAACGGTCCCAACGGGTGCTTGGCGGTGGCGTAGCCGAGCGCGCCGGCAACCGGTTGCGGGTCTGAAAACGGGCCTTCGGGAGCGGCGCTGCGCGCAACGCCCTCGCCGTTGGAGGCGGTGCAGAAAAAGAGGTGATACCGCCCGTTGTGGAAGATGCAGTCAGGCGCGAAGAGCGTCTGGTTGCGCCACTCCTCGGAGAGCGGGGCACCCGTTCCTGCATCGGCCTGAGTACTAAACGATCGTCCATGATGCCTCCAGGTGATCAAGTCAGACGCGGAGAACGCATGGTACTCGCGGCTACAGTAGAAGCGGTCTCCCGGCAGGTCATAGGAGCCGTAGACAAAGACGTGGCCGTCTGAGAAGCTCCGGGCCTCCGCACACGGTGCTCCCGCGTCTGGTCCCGGTTGTTGACCGACGGCGTCATGTAGCCTACAGTCAGCGGGATGATTATTGGGCTCACTGCACTCGCCTGTCATGTTCCCGAACGCGTGGTGACAAACGCGGAGCTCGCGAAGACGGTAGATACCTCAGACGAGTGGATCGTCTCGCACACCGGGATCCGCGAGCGCCGGCTCGCAGCGCCCGGGGTGTCAGCCTCCGACCTCGCGGTGAAGGCAGCAACCCGGACGCTCGAGCAGCGCGGGCTCGCACCACGCGACGTTGATCTGGTTATTGTTGCCACCTCCTCGCCGGACTACTCGCCGTTTCCGGCAAGCGCCTGCATGGTGCAGGAGCGCCTTGGCTGTGAGAACGCAGGCGCGTTCGACCTCCAAGCAGGTTGCACCGGCTTTGTCTATGGTCTGGAGACCGCGCGTGGGTTCATTGCCGCCGGAAGCGCTGAGCGGGTTCTCGTGATCGGAAGCGAGGTGCTCTCAGCCATCACCAACTGGAGTGACCGAAATACCTGCGTGCTGTTTGGTGACGGGGCCGGGGCTGCCGTTGTTGAGTTGCTCGAGGAGCGCTCAGGGCACCAGATTCTCGGTTCCTGGCTCCGCTCTCAGGGAAGCGGCGAAACCGCGCTCATGCGCCGGGCCGGCGGCTCGCGCGTCCCGTTCAATCCTGAGCTCCACGGTCCGGAAGACTTCGCCGTCTCCATGGACGGCAAGCGCGTCTATCTCTTTGCGGTGGATGCGATCGTCAAGACGATCACCACGTTGTGTGAGCAGCATGGACTGAAACCGGAGGAGCTCGACTGGATCGTTCCGCACCAGGCGAATGCACGCATCATTGAGGCGGCCACCAAGCGTCTCAGGCTCCCGGTCGACCGCTTCTACCTAAACATGGACCGCTTCGCGAATACGTCGGCGGCCTCCATTCCCATTGCGATTGAGGAGATGGTGGAGCGTGGCAGGCTCGAGCCAGGCCAATGGGTCCTGACGGTCGGATTCGGCGCCGGGCTTACCTACGGCGGGAACCTGATCCGCTGGTGACAACGTAGCCCACTACGCCTCTTCCCGGAGATACAGGTACCGCTTGATCTTTTTGGTGGGCGTTCGCTCGAACGCTTCGGTCTGGAGCACCATGACGGACAGACGGCTGAAGCGATTGAGCCGCGCGTTGACGCGCTCGCGCAGATCGGCCAGGATCTGTTCTCCCTGCGTGCGCAGCGTCTCCATGTCTATACTCTCCGCCGCAGCCCCAATCCGCTCCGCGAGGCTTTCCACGTTGAGCCGTACGCGAGCCACCAGCTCCGCCCCTCGTGAGAGCACCAGCGATTCCTCAACCAGCGGATCTGCGTCTATGGCTGCCTCGATCTCCTCAGGGTAGATGTTCTCCCCGCTTGGTCCCAGGATGAGGTTCTTGCTCCGGCCC
>CAYTGY010000341.1:0-4022 GCA_964437265.1 uncultured Spirochaetaceae bacterium
CGGCGCTCCCGAGCGAGAGGTGCAGCAGGCGATCTACGTCCACAAGGAGGCCGAACGAATGCTGCTCAGGATGCGCCGCGACAATCCCGTGCGCGACGAGGTGCTTTCGCATGGTCACGCCAAGCGGTCTGAGCTCGTTGAGGTGTACCGAGTGCATTGCGGTTTCAGAGGATACGCGCAGCGCAACCTGTTCGTGGTCCGTCGCGCTCAGCGGTCCTTCTATCAGCGCCGAGCGCGTGTTCTGCGACAGACGCGCGAGCGGCATGATGAGTACCAGCTGGGCGGCCGCCGGTGATTGGAGGTGGAATGTGTCGCAGAGATACGTATGGAGATCAAAGATTGCCAGCTCGATACCGCCGATCGTAATGGCCTGCGTGTAGTACGTCTGCTCGGTTGCCGACGCGCGGACGTCTGCGGCGAAGACGCTCGTCCGGCACTGTGTCCGGTTGATCAGAATGTGAGCACGATCAAACGGGACGTACAGCGCGTGCAGCAGGTCATGATCGCTCAAGGTCCCGCTCCAGTCGTTCCAAGAGGGCTTCGACCTTGAGTACGAAGACCTCCGTGTCGTCGACATTCAACGCGTTCGAGAAGTACTTCGAACTATCGTCGGCAGACGTGATGTGCAGCATCGTATCCTGCGGCACCGCAATGATCTCGCGAACATCATCGATGAGCAGCGCGATCTGATCCGTTTCGCTTTTCAGAATGAGAAGCGTCGAGCTCTGAAGCGCGGCGCTCTCAAAGAGCATGTTCAGATCGTACACGGTGTACGGCTGGCCGTGTCGATTCGCGTAGCCACGAATGTAGGGCGGCACGAACGGGATGTAATAGATCTCGTTGTCGGTCGATATCTCCCGCACGTCTTCGGCGGCGAGGGCGAACACCGCCTCGCCAACGGAGAAGAGCAAAAACTTGAGGATCGTGGTCTCTTCGCCGCCGCTTTCGGCTTGTTGTTGGGCGTCACGTTCCAAGTGGGACAGAATCGCTTCGTTCTCCATGCCTCTACTCTCCGATGACCGGTTCGACCTCTGCTGACCGCTCGTCACTTACCGTGTACACGGCAACGTTGTTCTCAAACGACTCGGCGATATTGGAGAGCTGGTCTGAGACTTCGTTCGTGTAGTTGGTCGATTCAACAAAGCTGTCGATCGCCTCAGAGATCTGCTTCAGGGTTAGCACGATCTGTTCGAAGGAGGACACCTGCATCTTGGTCGAGCGCGTAATCTCATCCGCCGATGTTGCCGAGATTTCGCTCGAACTCAAGACCTCCTCAAAGATGCCGCGGATGTTCGTGCTCACCTGCCACCCTTCGGCAATCTTCTGGGTGCCGTCCTCAGAGGCCACGATGAGCTTGTCCGATGCGTGCTGAATCTCGTTGATCTTGTCCTTGATTTCATTGGTAGAGTTGACCGTCCCGTCGGCCAGACGGCGAATCTCGCCTGCGACGATCTGGAAGTTCTTTCCGGCATCGCCTGCTGCCGCTGCCTCGAGCTCAGCGTTGAACGCGATGATCTTGGTCTGATCCGCGATGCCGTTGATGATATTCACGATCTCCCAGATCGAGTTGATCCGTTCACCAAGCGCCTTGATCCCGGAGATCGTGTCCGAGTTGGTGGTCCGAATCTCGTCCATCTTGCCAAGACTGGTCTTGATCAGCTCAAAGCCATGCTCGACGTTCTGCGTTGTACTGCCGGCAATCCGCGCGACTTCTTCCACCTTGACGAGGATGTCGCGTGAGGCCTTGTCCACGTCTTCCATGGTGCTGAGCACCTCTTTGACGGCCGCCGCCTGTTCGTTGGAGGTGCTCGCGATCTCCTGCGCCGATGTGCTGAGGTTCTGGATAGAGCTGCTCAACACCGCGATCACCTTCTTCATGTTGACCAGCAAACCGGAGAACTCGCCGATAACCGCGTTGAACGCGCCGCCCACCTCGCCGATCTCATCGTTGGTGAGCCGCGTCACCCGCGTGGTGAGATCGCCGCCCGCGACGCGCCCGGCGACCAGCTGCATCTCCGTGATCGGCTGGAGCTTTCGCTTCATGAGAATTCGGATGAACACATGAATGAATACAGCCGCAAGCACCATCGCAGCCACGACGATCCATCGGAAGACCACGATCACCCGCTGATAGGAGGCAAGCGGCGACACCACCACGACCGACCAGTCGAGTTGCGGGTAGTGTCGCGAATCGACGGCCACCAGACCGTCGTCGGTCCGAATCTGTCGGTCGGACGGAACGCCGTCCGCGGCGATCTGCAGACGGTCCTCACCGGCAATCAGCGTGCCGTCGGCGTCCAGCAGCACGACGTACCCGCCTTCACCCACCGCGAGGGTGCTCACCGTCGCATCAAGCGCGTCCAGATCCAACAGCGAGAAGAACTCACTCTTGTACGATGACGCCCAGACCATGACGTCCCACGGTTCGAAATACGAGAGGTAGCCTGCCTTCATCCGCGGCTTGTCCTCATCGACGTTCTGCCACTCGTACTCCAAGTACCCGTTGCGAAGCGCCATCGCCTCTTGCATGAACTCATGGCCGGATGCATCGGCGCCGGGCGATCTCGGATGGATAACCAGAACGCCGGAAGAGGAGACGCCGGCAAGATAGCCGGTTGTACCGATCTTTCCGTACTCGGGGTCCAACATGATTTGCGTGACCGCCTCGTAGGCAGCAGCCTCACTCATGCGTCCCGCTTGCGCTTGCGCGTAGTACCACGCCATCAGGTCGCGGTTCTTCTCCGCGACGGCACGCAGGTAGTTGACCACCGCGCCGTTGACTTGAGCGTCGACAATGCTCTCCATCTGGTCCATGGTCTGTTGCGTCGACTGCGCAACCAGCTGATCGATGTTCGCGTTCAAAAATGCGAGGGTCACACCTCCGGAAACCAAGAGAAGCACCACCATCGGAATGGTGCTCGCAATGCTCAGACTACCGATCAGACCCCTGCGCCGTTGCCTCATCATCTACGACTCCTCTTCCCGTGCTTGCTTGGAGCGCTCGTGGCGTCTCCTGAAATCGATCGTGTCGTTGTTGAACCCGTACTCGTCGATGAGATAGGCCAGAAGCTCGTGGGCGGCTTCCGCGGTCTGAAACAGGCACCCATTGAGCGTCAGTTCCGGGTTGCGGTCGGGACGGTTCCAGCGCGGGACGAGTACGCCGCACAGCGTCTCCGTTTCAGAGGCAAGGCGGGGCGGCAGATGGATACACGCGGCAATCTCCGCTCCGGTCTCCAGCGGTTGGTCGGTGATGATGAGCGCGCCGTCTTCTGATAGGTCCGCCAGACGTCCGATGCTCTCGCCGGATGCCCGGTGTGACACACGAAGATAGATCACCGTGTCCCGCCGCGACGACGCACGCTTTTCGTTCATGCACATCTCCTGCCCGACGTCATGGGCTCACGAACAATTGTAGTTAATTGAGGGAGCGGATTGTCAAGGTTTATTGGATAATTGTGTTAGGGCCGGACGTTCATCACCGCGATCACCGGCGGCTTCAGAACCGACAGCAACTTCGACGAGGTCAAGCACCTCCTTTGTCACGTCATCTTCGGTCCGTGTTCTCGCCATCGGCGAGTTGTGACGTGTCCAAATAGCGCCAGGGCGCGACCTCGCTGTACACGCGAGAGGAGTTGCCCGAGCGCACGCGGTTCGACCCCTGGGGCCGATGATGTGGGTGGATTGTGGGTGGATCTCCGGCGCACCTGGCTGAAGCCCCGCCGCTTCCGGTCGTCGATGACGCCGTCGGTGAACGCGACGATCTGCGTTGCCGGTTGCCGGATCTCAGACGGTCAATCACGGAGCAACCGACTGCACAATATCATCATGCGCCAAGCATAGTACTGAATACCACGGCACCGCAAATCCACTATGATTGGCAGACACGGTTTCGCACTACGGAGGTCACAACAACCTCATGGGCCACTTCGCCGACTATGAGTTTGGGGAGTTCACCTCGTGGTCTACGCCGAGCATCGAGTCCTGGGAACGCGACGCGCCGCAGGCCCGCATCCACTTCGATC
>CAYTGY010000342.1:0-4012 GCA_964437265.1 uncultured Spirochaetaceae bacterium
CGAGCGTTTCACCTTGCGTCCAATAATCAGGGTACTGCTCAAGGTACCCGAGCCATTGATCGCTCTCCTGCCAGTAGGTGTACCGGACGGTCATGCGCATAGGATACGCTCTCATGGCAACTGTGTAAACGAGCGTGTATTGGCATAGTACAGATTCCGGTGCTCCTCCAGATAGATTTGCAGCAGAAACCCCTCGCCGGCCACGGACCACCGCGTGTCCGGACCACGGGCGCGAGTGCTTTGACCACAGGTGCGGGAGGAATCGGGGGAAGGCGACGGACCCGGACCCTATCGGAGACCACTCCGGAAAACCCGGAGTGGTAGTGTTGTGAGTCCGGCCCGGAGGCATGTGGCCCGGCAGGATCAGGGTCTGCGAGTCGTCGCGGACTCGTTCAGAACCCAATCCGGCAACCTCGCTACATTCCAATTGGCGTCAATACTGGCGTGAGTTCACGCGGACTGGACGGAACCGGTCGGCTGTAAAACCCGTGGCGGTTCACGCTGAGTCGGACAGGTCTAGAACAGCCTGGACGCGCCCTGCGCAGCGGTTTCGACCGCCGCAACCATGCACCCGCCGGGTCACGCGACATCTAATGCTGCCGCCTGCATCTCCATCGCCTTTCGGCGAGTCTCCGGACTCTTCATCCTCAGCTCATCAAATGGTTGGCCGTCGTGGAGCATGTGCCAGATGATCTCGCTGAGCTTGCGAGCGGTCGCAATGATCGTTCGCCCCGAGCCCTTCTGCGATTTCATCCGACTGTAGCGCTCCATGATCCGATACGCCCCGGTGCGCCTCTTGTTCCGCACCAACCCGAGCACCACCTGTACCAGCGCGGTCCTCAGTTCGGTTGGCCCGCGCCTGGTGATCCGCCCGTGGTGTTCGCGCTCGGCGGAGTTCTGCACCCATGGGGTAAGCCCCGCATAGGCGGCCAGTTGCTGTGCCGCGAGCACGTTTTGCACTCGCCGGCGCTCTTTTTTGCTCTGCGGCTCCCCGCGCTTGGATTCGATTCCAAGACTCAACAGCAGACCGTGGATCTGGTTCTTCACCGCCACAATCGTGCCAACCAGCGAGCTACGAACCTTCAAAAGTCGCCGCAGCTCTTCGCTGTCCTGACTGCACAGCCGTGCCACCGGCAGCATGTCCTTCTCCAGAAACTCCGCCAGCGTCGAGGCGTCGTGCCGATCGGTCTTCTTCACCGACTCATTGACCACCTTGAACTTCAGCGTGTTGACTACCACCACTGCGATCCCCAACGCCTCCACCCGGTTCTTGAAGTACCGGGTGTTGCCGGTCGACTCCACCGCAACGCGCACCGAATCCGCTACGCTTTCTACCACGCGCAGCTTCTGCTCGAACTCACCATACCCGGCTTCATTGGTCAGGTAGCGGCTAAACTCACCGCGCTCGGGCTGTCCTTCCACTCGCCAATACACCGTGAACTGCTTCTTGTGCAGATCCACTCCTACGCTCATCCGCATCGATTCCTCCTCGACGTCGTCTGAGCCAGATGCTCCTGAACGGCGGGTTCTCACCATTCTCCTATCCGGCCTCGCAGGCCATTGAACGCTTCGGCTACGGCTCCTCATTCTCCTTCACGGTCTCCTTCACGGTCTCGCGGACCAAACGAAATGCCGAGCGGTAGCCGGTCTGTCCCAGACTCTCGTCTGCAACAGCGTATCAAACCCACCGGCTCACGGTGACCTTTATCGCTCCTCCTTTGTGACCGATGGATTTGTCTCCGTTGTAAACGCAGACTACATGCGCCACACGGTACCTTATGCCCTTTGGTCACGCCATAGTGGATTATGTTCGGCAGCATTTGAAATACACGCAAGCCAAGCCCGCCGGGCAAGGACTGGAATGGGTTATCCCTTAATGCCAGTCAGCGATATACCTTCAACAATGTTTCGCTGAAAGAGAAGAAACGCGATAGGGATTGGGAACGAAGCGATGACATTCGCCGCCATAGGCCGTGCCATGTCGGTTGAGTACTGAGAGTCGAAGAATGGTGGTAACATGCCCTGCATGAACGACATGATCAAGCGCGCAAACTTCAGGGTCTAGTCTCAGTAATGGGGTGGAGATGCCTTTTTTGTGTTTGGGTGAAAACAGGCTATTGATGCCGGTATTTACGCCAATTGGAATGTGGAAGAGTCGCCGGATTGGGTTCTGAGCATACCCGCGAGGATTCGTGCACCCGGATTCCGCTGGGACGTGAGCCTATCAGTTGGACTCAGAACAACATCTCTCCGGGAAAGCCGGGGCGGTTCAGACAGCTCGGCGCTACGATACGTTGGGTTGATTCCTCCGCAGTGACCAGCGACGTCGGAGAGCGAGCCGGCCCTGATCCTCCCGGGTTGTGCTCACACCATTGAGCTCCTATAATTATCGACAAGCATAGATCACTTGAGTCGGTATAAAATGTCAAGAAGGATTCTTCTCGTTGAAGATGAGGCGCTCATCGCCATGGCGGAAGCGCAGATGCTCAAGAAGTATGGTTATGAGGTCCTTACCGCCCATAGCGGCGAGAAGGCCATAGAGACGGTAGACTCGGACCCGGGCATTTCCCTCATTCTGATGGACATTGACCTTGGAAAAGGTATTGATGGCCCGCAGGCAGCTGAGAGAATACTTGCCGCACATGACCTGCCGATCGTATTTCTCTCCAGCCATACCGAACCGGATGTGGTAGAGACCACCGAGAAGATCACCTCATACGGCTATGTGGTAAAGGATTCCGGAGCTACCGTGCTTGACGCCTCCATCAAGATGGCGTTCCGGCTGTTTGACGCCAAACATGAAGCAAGAAGGCATGAAGAAGACCTGCGCAAGAGTGAAGCAACCGTCAGGAGAAGGCTCAAAGCGATTACTGAACCAGAGGGAGACATAAGCACGCTTGAACTCGCTGATATCATTGATGTTGAAGAGCTACAACAGATGATGGAGGATGCCTTCAAAGCTACAAGAGTTGGTGGCGCCATACTTGATGTCTCCGGAAAGATCTTGGTGTCCACCACAATGGAGGATATCTGCAGCGAATTTCACCGTGTGCATCCCGATACTGCGAAAAACTGCCTGGAGAGCGATCTGGCCCTTGCCGGCGGTGTTCCAGCGGGAACGTTCAAGTCATACCGATGCAAAAACAATATGTGGGATATGGTCACGCCCCTCGAAATCGGAGGAAAACACCTGGGCAACATTTATGTCGGGCAGTTTTTTTTCGCGGAAGAGGATGTGGATTACGAAGTGTTTAGGAGACAGGCCCAACAGCACGGCTTCGATGAGACGGCATATCTAGCGGCTTTGGACCGAGTTCCCCGCTTGAAACGGGAGACGGTCAATAGGGCCATGGCCTTTTATTCCAGGCTCGCCAGGATGATATCGTCGTTGAGTTACACCACGATCAAGCTGTCCAGAAATATGGTGCAACATCAACAGACGGAAAAGGCGCTAAGAGACAGCCACGACCTGTTGAACGCCACTCAGAGGATAGCCGGAATAGGCGGCTGGGAGTGGGATGTCGCTACGGATACGGTTACCTGGTCTGAAGGATTATTCACTATCACCGGATTGGACCCCAACTCCCCACCACCGCAGTTTAACGACGACCACCACAAGATATATACAGAGGAAAGCTGGAAGGAGCTTACTGCAGTTGTTGACAATACTCTGAAAACCGGAGAGCCGTACGAGATATGTGCACAGATGATACGTCCCGACGGCGAAATCAGAGACGTATACATCTACGGTGGTTCCAGTTCGAATGACGATGGTTCCGCTTATCGGCTCTTCGGGATTGTTGAAGATATTACGGACAAAAACCAACGCGAAAGGCAGCTGAAGGAACGTGAAGAGAACCTCCGCATCACCCTCAATTCGATCGGTGATGCAGTCATATCTACAGATACTGACGGTACCATTGTCCGGATGAACCCCGTAGCCGAGAGCCTCTGCGGGTGGAGTCTCGATGAGGCGAAAGGCAAATCCTTGAACGAGGTTTTTCATATTGTC
>CAYTGY010000343.1:0-4008 GCA_964437265.1 uncultured Spirochaetaceae bacterium
CTGGTGCTGGATCTTGTCCGCTACGCTCCGGACGCTATGCCGCAGCCAATCACGCTCACCGGCATTCGGCTCCTCTGCGGCCCAATCCCCGTGGTCTTCTGCATCGTGGGTATAGCCGTGTTGATTGGGTATCCCATTTCACGCGAGTACTATGATTGGATGCTCGCCGGAACGGCGGACGAGGTGTCGGCATGAGACGAGGGACACGGGCGGTTCAGGCAAGGGAGTTCCAGCCTCCGCGGACACGTCGACTCGCGGTCTGGATGCTGCGTCACTTTGGTCTGCTCTACTGCCGGTTTGTCCGCGGCGTGTGCCGGATCAGCATAGAGCACGCAAAACCGCTGTTCCGAGCAATGCGTTCCTTTCAGAGGGGCGACAGCAGGCTTCTGATTCTCTTCCGCCACGTTGAGGTAGCTGATGGGCCGGTAGTCATGGCTGCTATCGCGCAACAGTTGCAGCGGTTCTCCCGCCGGTACAAGGTCAAGCTTCCGCGCAAACCGCATGCACACTTTCTCTACGGCCGCGATGTATTGAACTGGGCGGGGGCAGGGGCCCGGTGGGTCTTTCCGCGCCTGGGAGGAATTCCGGTCAAGAACAGTAGGGTGGACCGACAATCGCATGAGGCGATACGAGAGGTCATCACCCGTGGCGACTATCCGTTGGCGCTGGCCCCTGAGGGACAGGTGACGTACCAGATGTTCCACGTCAGCGAGCTCGCGGCCGGAACCGGAACGTTGGTCAAATGGATCGAAGAGGATCTGTTCCGCCTTGGCGGCACCGGGCATCTGCCCGGCGTCACGGTGCTGCCGCTGGCGATTGGCTACGACTATGGCCGGCGGCCGGAGAAGCTCATTGCTGAGTCTGTGGAGGCAATAGAGGGAGCGATCGGTATGAGTCTGCCGCGCGGCACTACGCCGCGGGAAAGCCTTCTGAATGCAACCGAAGCCGTTGTGGCGCACGTTGAGGAGGCCTACCGTGAGGGGTTCCCAGGCGTGGTGGGCGAAGCGCTGAATCCAACCGGCGCGGCTGCCAACTCCTCGCGCGAGCATCTGTTGTCCGCGCAAATTGAGCGACTGTGCGATCTTGTTTTGCAGTGCGCGGAGCGCTCCACCGGTCCGTCGCCTGACACGTCGATGCTCCGCCGGCTGTTCCACCTCCGCTACCGGATTATGGACATGATCTACCGTCCTGACGGTGATCCTCGTTCATTCGTGCCTGCTCGACGGGCGTGGGCGGACTACCTGGCACAGGAAGCGCGGGGGTTGGACCGGCACGTTCAACTCGTCGACATTCTGATGTACATACGGCCGCTCTACATCCCCAAGGGCTGCAGTGAGCACCGGTTGATGGAGTACAGCCTCAACCTGCGTGACGTCTTGAATCGGCTGGCCGGCGGGAACATTGACAGTCGTTACACGCCGCCGCGCAAGTGCGCCCGGATCCTGGTGGGCTCACCGATTGATGCCCGCGAGGTGTTCGCTTCGCATCCAGACTCTCCCCGGACGGCGATTCATCAGCTCAATGAGATGGTTCATGACTCCTTCCGCGCGCTCTCCTGGGAGCTCGAAGAACGCATGATCTCCGACTATCCGCGAAGCCGATGAGCCGGATGGACACACCTCCGATCCCTGCATAGACTGGATCCCCAGAGAAACGACGCTGAGCTTGCACGGAGGCAACAATGGCAGTGACTGACATTAGCAGATACCTAGACCACGCGGTTCTGAAGCCGGAAATGAGTCGAGCAGAAGCCACGGCGGCCATCCAGTTGGGTATTGACTACGCCGTGCGCACCGTTTGCGTGCGTCCATGCGACATAGAGCTTGCCGCAGAGATGTGCAGCGGGACGCAGAGTGAGGTCTCTTGCGTTCTCTCGTTTCCACACGGGTGTGGCATGACAACGGTGAAGGCTGCCGAGGCGAAGCGGTACATCGACGCGGGGACACGAGAGATTGACATGGTGGCCAACTTTGGCTTTGTGCGCTCGGAGATGTGGGAAGAGGTGACCGCGGATATTGCCGCGGTGGTCAACGTTGCCAAGCCCGCGGGTATCCTGGTGAAGGTTATCTTTGAGACCGCCTATCTTGACCTGGAGCAGATACGTCGCACCACCGAGTGTGCCGTTGAAGCGGGAGCGGACTTTGTGAAGACCTCCACGGGGTTCGCAGATGAGGGTGCCACTGAGGAGAAGGTACGAACCATGCTTGAGACGGCGGCCGGGCGCCTCAAGGTGAAACCCTCCGGCGGTATTCGCGACCGGGCACGCGCGGAGATGTTTGTGGAGATGGGTGCAATGCGAATTGGGAACGGCTATAGCTCCACCAAGGCAATCTGCGAAGGCACCCCGGCCGGAGAGAAGGGCGGGTATTAGTTGTGGGCGTCCCAATTGTTGTCATCGGCAGCTCCAACGTCGACTTCATCATGCGGATGGAGCACCTGCCGGCACGTGATGAGACGGTAAAGGACGCCGAGTTCATGCAGACCTTCGGTGGCAAGGGTGCAAATCAGGCCGTCGCCGGCGGACGCGCGGGTGGTGAGGTCACGTTCGTCAACTGCGTGGGGGACGACCCATACGCCGAACGAATGCTACGTGGGTTTGCGGAGAGTCGGATCCGCACAGAGGCGATCTACCAAGAACGAGGGATCTCGAGTGGTACTGCGTTGGTGATGATCGGCGAAGGCGGACACAACTACCTCTCAATTGCCCCGGGGGCGAACTACCGGCTTACGCCCGCACGTCTGGAGGAGGTCCGCGACCGGATCGCCGCCGCCGGCTATGTCCTGTTGCAGAACGAGATTCCGACGGAGACGGTGGATCGAGCGATTGAGCTCGCCGCTGAAGTCGACGCCAAGGTTGTGTGGAATTACGCGCCGGCCCAGCAGGTCGGCGATCGGCCGTTTGGGTCAGTCTCGATCTTGATTGTCAATGAGCCGGAAGCTACCGTGGTTACCGGCGTGACCGTGACGGATCGGGACAGTGCCGAAGAGGCTGCGCGATCCATACTGTCGCGGGGCGTCGCTACGGCAATCGTCACGCTTGGCGAGTCAGGCTCGGTCATTGCAACCGCCGGTTCGTGGCCGTCCGGACCGGGGCCGGCGGTAGCCGGATTAGCGGACGCCGTGGTATCGCACGTGCCGGCCTTCCCGGTGGAGCCGGTGGACACCACCGCTGCCGGTGACACCTACTGTGGCGCGCTTGTTGTTGCACTCTCCGAAGACCGGAGCCTGGAGGACGCGGTCCGGTTCGCATCCGCCGCGGCGGCGCTCAGCGTCCAGAAGCTCGGAGCGCAGCCGTCCGCGCCGTGGCGAGAGGATATCGACGCCTTCCTCCGGCAGCATGGTTGAGCTGATACCGTCCGAAGAGGCTTCTTGCTTTGCCGCCTGGGGCCGCTCAGCCGGCCGCCGTTCGCTTGTGGTGCATTGGGACGCGATGAACGCAGCATCGGCATCACTTGCGGATCGCCTGGGCTTCACGCCTGAGGCGGATCAGCAACTCCTCCGGATCAAATGGCTTCACATCGTAGTCAACCGCGGCCGCCCGGATGGCACGGAGCAGTCGAGGTTCGTCCATTGCGTGTAAGATACACCGCCTTCAAGACCGTCGTCACGGACCAACCGGTTCACTCGCACCGGTAGTCACGTGTAGGCAAAACCGGCATACTGCCGTCTCAGATTTCCCCCACATGGAGTTATGACAATGAAGCCGGAGAAAGAATTCACCGCCGCGGTGATCGGCCTGGGATGGGCCGGCCAGCAGCACCTCAAAGGATACTTGGCGCAGCAGAACGTTCGCGTCGTGGGCATTGCCGAACCTGCCGACGCGCTCCGGGAGTCGGTGACGGCCGAGTACTCGGTGCCGCGCGCCTACGCTGATTTTCGTGAGCTGCTCGAGCGGGAGAAGCCTGACCTGGTGAGTGTGGCAACACCGAACTTCGCACATGCGGAGCCGGTGATTGCTGCGCTAAACGCCGGCGCCCATGTGTTGGTGGAGAAGCCGCTTGCCCGCAC
>CAYTGY010000344.1:0-4007 GCA_964437265.1 uncultured Spirochaetaceae bacterium
GCAGCACCGGCCCTCCGTCCTGGTAGATCTCCTCCACTCGCCGGTTGTCCGCCTCATACCGGACTACTCGCTGCAGACGATCGTTCACGTAGTACCGTTCCTCCAGTAGCTCTGCATCGTCGCCGGGCGACCCGTAGCGGTACTCCCAGCGTTCGGTGAGATCCGCCGTGAACCGTGTCTCCGTCTGAACCAGACCGTCCGCGTAGCTTCGCGTCACACGCTCCACCACCACGCC
Source organism: uncultured Spirochaetaceae bacterium (assembly GCA_964437265.1). Taxonomy (GTDB): domain Bacteria; phylum Spirochaetota; class Spirochaetia; order DSM-27196; family SLST01; genus CAYTGY01. The sequence continues at coordinate 236 of CAYTGY010000344.1, forward strand.
CTCGCGGCGCGTCACTGATTCCGCCGGGCGTCCCGACTGATCGTACTGCCGCAGCACCGATTCATTCTCATCATACCGAAACACCCGGACGCTCCAAAGCGAACCATCCTCTCGGTACGCACGTTCCTCACGTTCCAGCAGTGTGGTGGTGCCATTGGAGCGCCCGCGCACCTCGCGGAGTGCCAGGAACCCGGTATCGTCAAACAAGAACCGTTCGGTGAGCTCTCCGGTATCAATCCACTCCTCTATCAAGCGACGATCCCGGTAGGTGTAGCTGATGTGCCTGCTCCCTTCAACGGCGGACGCGGGACCCCATTCGCGGTCCACTGAACGGACGCTTCCGGTGCGCCAGTACTCGTAGGTCTCTGAATAGACCAGCTGTCCTTCAGAGTTGGAGACGGTCAGCGTCGCCGGCCGGTCAAGCTGATAGCTGTACCGCTTGATCTGGTCAAGTGTTCCACCGGCGTACGACTCCTCGCGGATGAGACGGCCTTGGGCATTGAACTCGAGCACCTCATCCAATCGGTCTTGAACATAGACCTGTTCCAGCCGCCTGCCCGCCTCGCGCGTTACCACGCGACGCTCTACGTGCTCGCCGTCCCTGAAGAGCGTCCGCTCTTCTCCGCCGGCCATGGTCACCACGTTCAGCGTATACTCATACTCTGATCGCTGCCCCACATCAATGCGGTCAAGCGCAAGACCGAGCGCGTTTGACGCGAACCACTGAGCCGGGGCAACAGACGCGCTTGCAATACAAAACGTAATGCTGAGGAGATATCGCGACAGCCGTCTCATGTAGCTTCCAGCAACTCCGCTACGTAGCGCTCGGGATCAAATGGACGCAATCCGTCGTAGTGCTCGCCCACACCCAGATAGGCGATGGGCAGCCCCAGTTCGCGCGCGATGGGAATGAGGATGCCACCCTTGGCGGTGGAGTCGTACTTGGCCAGAACCACCGCATCCACGCCAACTGCCTGGTGGAACGTCTCCGCCTGCCGTAGCCCATTCTGTCCGGTGGTGGCATCAACCACCAGTAGCTTCTTCAGATTCGCTCCGGACGCCCGTTTCTCCACAATTCGGACTATCTTCGCAAGCTCGCCGACAAGGTTGCTCTTGGTGTGCATACGCCCTGCCGTATCCGCCATCACCACACGCTCGCCGCGGCTCACGGCGCTTGTTACGGCGTCATAGACCACAGCGCCGGGATCACCGCCGCTGCCTTGGGATACAATGCGCACCCCAAGGCGCTCCGCGTGAATCTGTAACTGTTCGACTGCCGCCGCCCGAAAGGTGTCGCCGGCCGCAAGCACGATCCCGTTGACGTGCTCGTGGGTCTTGAAGTGGTGCGCAAGCTTGGCGATGGTGGTGGTCTTGCCCACACCGTTGACACCCAGGAAGAGCAGCACGTTCAGCCGATCAGAAGCGAGCTCAATGGGTGCCGCCGTCAGCATCCCGCGCAGTTGCTCGCCCAGCATCCGCACCAAATCCTGAGAAGAGCTAATCCGCTCGCGCTTGCTCTGCTCGCGAAGCGCGGCTACCACGGTCATAGTGGTAGCCGCGCCTAGATCGGCCTGAATAAGGAGATCCTCCAACTCCTCGAATGACGCTTCATCTGTAATGCCGCCGCCGAAAAGCCGCTTCAGGGCCGCACCCAATCCGCGTTGTTTCACGGTGTACTCCTATAGGTAGTGCGATGCTTCACCAACGCGTACGTAGTCAAACAAGGCAAAAAACGCATTGACCAGTAGCCCCGCGGTTGCGAAGGTGGAACCCAGGGCCCCCCAATACAACACATTACCACGTCTTCCGAATTGAACCCACTCATCTGTTGGTAGCGTGTCACCGGGTTCCGGCGGGAAGGCGCCGGCAACTGCCTGATATGCGCCAAACAGGAAGATCGGAACCGGAACGGAGAGCGCGAACCAGCCGAGTGACCGGTAGAAGGCGGACCGTTTCTCCCGGATCTCTACATCCCAGTCCACATTGGCGAGACGGAGATCGCGCGCAATCACCTGAGGGCTGTCCGGTCCTATCCGGAACCGAGAGTCGAAGTATCCGACCGCCTCCAGCCGCACCTGTTGCCGCGACAGTGGTCGCGGCACGGACAGCGGCGTGGTTCCTTGCCACACCGAATTCAGATAGACCGCCGCCTGGGAGGGGTTGGTCTGAATGCGAATGGCGTCGCGCTGGATAGGCTCGAGCTCGTATGATCGTTCCACTCGTTCGCCGGCCACAAGCTCGAGCTGGTCCTCAACGGCCCCAAACCCCTGCGCTTCAATGGTCACCAGACGCATCCCGGGTTCGGCAAACCGCAACTCCGCGTCACCATACCCGGCCACCACGCCGTCGATAGCCACCACCGAATCCGCCATGTTCGTGGTTACCAGAAGACCGGCGTGGTCTCTGCCCAGGAGGACCGTGGCGATTCCAGAGGCCAGTCGGTCCGTGTCTGCAAGGACCTCCCGTGCCCGGCCCACCGTTCGGTCTTGATGGACAAGCTCATCAAGCACCGCCGAGTACACGAACAGATCAACCAGGGCGTACTGCTCCACCTCACCCAGTCGCCCAAAGATCAGCAGGTCAATTTCCTGCGCGCGCGCGAACGCCCGGATATCCTCAAGCTCCGGCGACTCCTGGCGGTCTGACGCGGGATCGAATTGCGGCGTGGGCAGCAAGGTTCCCTCCACGTGCGCGGACCACAGCTGGAGCGGCACCCGCTCCGCAACGGACACCAGCCGAGGCTGTGCGGCCTGAAGCTCCTGCAGCCGCTCACGTGCCTCGAGGACCGCGCGATCCGCCTCAGCTACCGCGGCATCCGTGGGCGCCGGCTGACGGAAAAACAGCTGGTCCCGACGGTTCACCGCCTGGTCCAACAGTCGTGCGGCGTCAAGACGCTCGGCGGCGAGCTGATCTCGCGCAATGGCAGCGCGCTCTGCCGGTGTGCGCGTGTGGGACTGAAGCCCGCGTAGCTCCTGGATAAGTAGTCGGGGAAGACCGGAAGCGATGTACCGCGTCTCCGGCCCAAGCCCCGCGGCGTGGAGCTCCGCGAATCCCACCACAACGCTTTGGGACTGCGGCTGCGCCCCTGCGGGCGACACGGCGAGCAACGCGACCACCAGCAATGCCGGGAACACGAGGCTGCGCACGCTACCGACTCCGCTGGAGCGCCTTGGTGAGGGCGCTGACAACGCGCTCGCGCTTGAACGGCTTCACCACAAAGTCCGTCGCGCCCAGACGGATCGCCCGAACAATCATCTCCTGCTCCCCAAGCGCGGAGCACATCACCACCCGCGCGCGTGGATCGAACGTCTTGATCTTGGTCAGGGCCGTGATCCCGTCCATGATTGGCATCTCAATATCCAAGAGGACCAGGTCCGGCTCCGTGGCAACGTAGGCTACCAACGCGTTCCTGCCGTTCTCCGCCTCCGCCGCAACACGGAAACCCGCGTCATCCAGGATCTCCTTGATGAGGGTTCGCATAAATGGCAGGTCATCCACGACCAGAACCGACGCGCTCATGCTTCCTTGTTCCACGCGAAGCGCAGGTACTCCTCCACAAATGGGTCCAGGTCACCATCCATCACCGCCTGAATATTGCCGGTCTCCTTCTTGGTCCGGTGATCCTTGACCATGGTGTAGGGCTGAAAGACGTAGGAACGGATCTGGTTCCCCCACGAGATATCCTTCTTCTCCGCGGCGGAGGCGGCCTGATCCGCGTCTCGCTCAGCTCGATAATACTCGTAGAGCCGACTCTTGAGAACCTTCATTGCCA
>CAYTGY010000345.1:0-4000 GCA_964437265.1 uncultured Spirochaetaceae bacterium
GCTGCCTCCCGTGCGCGAGTCTTCCGAGAGGCCGGGAACCACGAATCGGCCGACTACCTGGACGCGATGGTGACGGTTGGAAAGGCGGTCTCACGTTTCATCGCCCGCCACGCGGACGTAGCGGCAGAGCGCGCGGCGACGACGAGCGACCCGGAGCAGCGCGGCAACTACGAGCGTGCTGCGGAGAACTGCCGCGCGATCACGACCGAACGACCCCGGACCCTCTACCAGGCCATCCAGTGGATCCAGTTCTTCCTCGTGGCGGAGCGCCTTCACGGTCACGGAAACGGCTACGGCCGGCTGGACCAGCTGCTCCAGCCGTTCTACGCCGCGGATATTGCGGCCGGCCGGACCACCCGTGAGGAGGCTCGCGAGTTGGTCGCGGAGATCTACCTCAAGTACGGCGGCAACTACTGGTCGTTCGGGGGTCGCGACGTTGACGGTCGCGACGCGACCAACGAGATGAGCTGGGTCGCGCTTGAGGCGTACGACATCACTGGAGGGTACAATCACCTGGGCCTCATGTGGCACGAGGAGATGGATCCGGACTTCTTCCGCTACGGGTGCGAGGTGGTCGCGCGCCATGGCGCGGGAACGCCCACCCTGGTCAACTACGACGTGATGCGCGACAGCCAGCTGCGCAGCGGCGTGCTCCCGGAGCACGCGTGGAATATCGCCTACTCCGGTTGCCAGTGGTACTGCGTGGTGGGGCGGGAGTACAACGACCAGGACCTGAACTCGCTCGTGCTGGTTGAGCCGCTCAAGCGAGCGATCGAGCGGGGCGTTGCGGCGAACGTCACGGAATTCGACGCGTTGTGGTCGCTCTACGACGAGGAGGTGAACCACACCGCGGACGTGCTGCGCGACTTCAAGAACAAGACGTACGAGTACCAGCACCTGGTCTGGCCGGAGATGGTGACTTCGTTCTGCATGCACGGTCCGGTCAACGTGGGACGTGACGTAACGGACATGCCGGCGGTCGACTACAACTTCACCTCCGTCAACGTGCTGGGTGTACCCAACGTCTCGGACTCGCTCTTCGCGCTCAAGCGCGCCGTGTTCGAGGAGCACCGCTACTCGCTCGCCCAGGTGCGCGACGCGATCGCATCCGACTGGGCAGACCGGGAGGAGATGCGTCGGTATCTCCTGGGGCTCCCCAAGTTCGGAAACGATCTGGATGACGCCGACGCGATGGCGATCGCCGTGTCCGAGCACGTACGGGAAGTTCTGGAGCGTCGACGCAACATCAAGGGCTTCTGCTTCCGGCCGTCGCTCTTCCAGTTCATGGGCCACACGTACGCCGGTCCCATCGTAGGCGGAACACCGGACGGACGGCGGAGCAGCGAGCCGCTGGCGCACGGCATGAACCCGATGCACGGACGCAATACGGAAGGCATCGCCGCTACCGCGCACTCGTTCTGCAAGCTCGACTTCTCCAAGTACCAGGGCGGCTCTTTTCAGATCGAACTCGATCCGTCGTTCTTCCCTGCAGACTACCCGCGAAGCACGTACGTACAGGCGTTCGCGCTCACCTTTTTCCAGATGGGGGGTGTCCAGATCAACCTGAACGTGGTTGACCTGGAGCAGCTGCGACGCGCGATGGAACATCCGGAGGAGCCTCAGTTCCGCGACCTGGTTGTGAAGGTGACCGGCTACTCGGCTCATTTTGTCAACATGGACCGCAAGCTCCAGGAAGAGTTCCTGCAACGCGTGAACTACGCGACGCTGTAGATGGAGGCGGAGACCGACGCGGCACCGCCAGCGCGCCTGTTCGACGTGCACCGGATGAGCACGCACGACGGCCCGGGTCTCAGGACCACCGTCTTCCTCAAGGGATGCGCGCTTCGGTGCCCGTGGTGTCACAATCCCGAAAGCATCAATCCTCGCTCCGAGCCGTGGTGGTTCGCTGAGAAGTGCATCCACTGCGGCGCGTGCGAGGCGGCCTGTCCCGCCGGCGCGATCACGATCCAGGGTTCCCTGGTGCAGATTCATCGGGAAATGTGCGCCCGCTGCGGAGACTGCGTCGCCGCCTGCCTGTCCGGCGCTCTGCAGATGGCCGGCTACCGCGCGTCAGTTGAAGACGTCGTTCGGATTGCGTCACGTGACCGACTTCTCTTCGAGAACTCCGGTGGCGGGGTCACCATCTCAGGCGGCGAGCCGCTTCTGCAACCGGAAGCCGTCACGGCAATCGCCGGCTTGCTGAAGCGGCAGGGGATTCACGTCGCGGTAGATACCTGCGGAGCGGTGAGGCCGGATCTCCTGGACCGCCTTCTGCCCAACGTGGATTTGGTCCTGCTCGACCTCAAGCTGCTCGAACCCGCCGGCGCCACCCGCCTCCTGGGCTCCGCCGCCGGCCGCGTCCGCACCTTCGCGGTTGAGCTGGCGCGAGGCGTGCGCGGCGCGGGCTCGCCGTCGGTGTGGATCCGCACACCCATCATCACGGGCGCAACGGACAGCGTGGACAACGTGCGGCAGATCGCAGACTTCATCGCCTCCGAGCTCGCGGGCGTGGTGGAACGGTGGGAGCTCTGCGCCTTCAACCCGCTCGGCGCGCAGAAGTACCGGCGACTCGGGCGTGAGTGGGAGTACCACGATGCCGAGCTGACGAAGGCCCATCACCTCAAGCGGCTGCGATCCGCCGCGGTCGAACGACTGAACGGAGCAGTCCCGGTGCTCGCTACGGGGTTGACCGCGGGGGCGGAGGGGCCGTGACGGCCATCGCCGGCGCGCGCGGGCCGCACTTCCCCCCCCCGACGAGCTCAAATCCCGTCAACGCACGCCTGCACCAGCTCGCTCAGACGTCCTGTTGCGAGGCAGATGTAGTTGTCCGTGGCCCCGTAATAGGCGCGAAGCTCGTCGGCCTCATGGTCCGCGATGGCCCCGCAGACGAATACGGTGTTGTCGCAGTTTCCATGGCGCTCGTACTCCTCTTCCGGAGCGAGGATGTAGCTGTTGGTCCGGCCGATCACCCTCCACGGCTCGTCCAGATCCAGAAGCAGCGCCCCGATGTAGTAGTACGCGCCGCCTATTCGCTCGGGGAAGAGGCTCGCGCCGCGATTCTTCGGCTGGGTGATGACGTCGATCCGTTCGTAGCTCTCGAAGTCCTTCGTGCGACCGAGCATCCCCACCGGGCCATCGTAGCCGTTCACCATGACCGGCGTGACGATGTAGTACCACTCGTCGATCTTTGTCACGCGGTTGTCGATGAAGTGGTGATAGAGCGGATACGGATACTCGTCGCTCTGCGTGGAGATGAAGTCGTCATCCGAGAGGTCGAAGTGCACTCCGTCGCGGCTGCGCGCAATACGAGTCTGCCCCACGTCGCGCCCGACGCCGCGCGTGGCGGCGTGCTCCACAACGGAGACGAGCAGGACCGTCTCGTCGCCGTACTGCACCGCCGATGGGTTGTAGAGCTGCGCGATGCCGGGATAGTCCTTCACGTGGAGGATCGGGTTGGCGGGATGCCGGGTCAGGATTCCGGTGGCGTCTCGGTTCATAGGGTCGCTCCAAGCCGGGCCGCCGCTTCGGCCCAGTGATCACCCCACCCCGCCTTTTCGCCGGCGCGGCGGGTCGCCCATTCGGGGCGCGGCGGCTGCGGAGGGACATCGCCCGAGCGAGCCGGATCGTCGGTCTCGCGCATCCAATCCTCCAGCCGCCCGCGAAGCTCGTCGGCGACTTCGTGGTAGGCCGGATCGTCGATCACGTTGTGGTGCTCCTCCGGATCGTAGATCAGGTCGTAGAGCATCTCGCGCGGGACCTCCATCTCCTCGGCGCCCGACGCGAGATAGACCTCCTTCGCCTCTCCGGTGTCCGCGATGTAGTCGGCTACGCTCATCCGCTCCTCGCCGATCCGCCGAACGTAGCGGTAGCGCGGCGTGCGAACCGAGCGCAGCGGCCGTTTGCTGCCGTGGTAGCTTTGCTCCATAAAGACCGCCTCGTGGAGGTGGGAGACCTCACCGCGGAGGAGCGGCAGCAGCGACGCACCCTCCAACCACGCCGG
>CAYTGY010000346.1:0-3955 GCA_964437265.1 uncultured Spirochaetaceae bacterium
TCGTTGAACACCGCTCGGTAGTTGTCCAGGGTAATCTGACGAGGCCACCAGTAGAACGGCCCCCGGATTGAATCACGCCCCTCGTTGAACGAGTAGATAATGGTGTACCAGATTGGGTAGAGCGTCACGAAGCACACGGCGAGCATGAAGAGCACGATGAAGATGTCGCTGGTTTTCGTACGGTGAACCACGATGCTCCCTTCCTAATAGAGCGACTTGCCGGTCACTCGCTTGGACAAACTGTTTGCCGTCAGAAGCAAGACCAGCGACAGCACCGACCTGAATACACCGACGGCGGTCGCGTAGGCGAACCGCCCGGTCTGAATGCCGACTCGATAGACGTACAGATCAACGGTGTTGCTGAACTCCAGATTCAGCTGGTTCGACAGGATGAGGATCTGGTCGAAGTTGGATCCCATCATCCAGGCGATGTTGAGAATGAGCAGCATGACGATTGTCTGACCGATCGACGGTACGGTGACCGACCACATCTTTCGGACTCTTCCTGCGCCGTCGATCTCTGCGCTCTCGTACAGCTCCTGTGGAATCGACGCGATCGCCGCGAGGTAGATGATCGCGTTCCAGCCCAGCTCCTTCCAGACCTCCGAGATCACTGCAATGCTCCAGAACATCCTGGGCTCGGCCAGGTAGAAGATCGGCGTGTCCTGCAGTCCCAGTGCCATCGCAATCCCATTGATCAGCCCCTCATCAGAGAGCCAGTTCATCATCATGGCACCGAGCACGGCCCAGGATAGGAAGTGCGGCAGGTACGAAATGGTCTGCACCGGACGCTTGAACCTCTGGCTTCGCAACTCGTTGAGGAGCAGCGCAAAAACAAGTGGAGCCGGAAACCCGACGGCCAGCTTGAGAACGCTGATCCCGAGCGTGTTCCGCATGATCTGAAAGAAGTAGTCGTCCTGGAAGAACTCCCGGAAATGCCTGAACCCGACGAACTCGGATTCCAGAATAGGCTGGGTGATCTTGTAGTCCAGAAAGCCAATAGAGATCCCGTAGATGGGGATGTAGAGAAAGATGATCATCCACGCGACCCCGGGAACCGCCATGCTCTGAAGCCAGATCTGCCGGCGCCACGTTGGGCGAAGCCGGTGCCGTGATTGTGCGGAGAGAGCTCGTTCATTTCGGGTGATGCTAAACTGCATCGGCCGGACCTCGTTGTGAGTAGGATAGACGACGATTCCGCGCGGCGATACGTGCTGCTTTTTCAGATTCGCTTGTCGTTTTTTCGGATCCCGGCCCCGGACGCACACAGATGGTTGACACCGCCCGTGATCGCCTGCGAAATACGGTTCAGAACACGAGGAGGATTTCGCACGTGAGCACCAATCCCGCAGGAGAAACCGTCGCGACTCTTTCCGACCATAACGTGGATGTACGGTTCAACACGCGAACGAACCAGCTCGAGATCCAGGACAAACGGATTGGAACGCGGTGGACCCAGGAGCCGTTCTGTCGCGACTTCACGGTCGGTGCGGTATCGCACTCCCGCCACACTCTTGGCGTCGACCTGTCCGGACCATTCGCTCTTCACCTGACCATGCACCTGACCGAGAGCTCCGAGCTGGTCTTCACCTGCCGAGCCGCGCCTGACCGCCCAATGGACAGGCTCGTCCTACCCGCGTTTCGGGTGCCGAACCGCGACCACTACCTGCTGCAGACCGACAGTCAGGGGCTGCTGCTGCCGGTTGACGACACGAGCTATCCTCTCGACGAGATGCCGATCTACTACTGCGGCGGCGGACCGGGAATGGCGTGGGTCGGCGTGACCGACGGCAGGCTCCAGAGCGGGTACATGGCGATATTCGAGACTCCGTACGACACGGCGGTATCGTTCCGACGGGTCGAGGGCCTAATCACGTTCGCTCCCGTACTCCTGCCCTGCATGGGCACGTTCGGCTACGAACGGCGGATCCGCTACGTGTTCTTCGCTGAGGGAGGATACGTTGCGCAGTGCAAGCGTTACCGGGCGTATGCCTGGCGCCGGTACGGAGTCCAGACGCTGAAGGAGCGCAGCACGAGGTTTCCCGCGATAGACAAGATGACCGGCGCTGTTCATGTCTACGTCTGGGACAGGGCGCGACAGCTTGATTTTGCCCGGGAGATGAAGAGCGCCGGGATTGAGAAGGCTCTCGTACTCTGGGATCCGAATCACCGGCCCTATCCTCCCGCGGGGTACGACAATGCCCTCAAGGAGCTTGGCTACTGTAGTGCGGGCTACGATCTCTATTCGGATATCCACCCTGATGACTATCCCGGGAACGCCGCAGTGGAGGTTGTCCCGTTGAAGCGCAACGTCTATCCCGGACTCTTCGAGCGGATCACGGCACGCACGGCTGACGGCGCCCACTACTCGAATGAGTTCGGGACCTACATCTGTCCGGAAGCGGTGCGAAACGAGATTCCGAAGCGGGTCGACCGCGAGATGGCGCTCTACCCGCACGAGGCCGTCTTCGTCGACGTCTACCAGGCCAACGGCCTCTACGAGTGCTACAACCCCGACCATCCGGTGAGCCGGGAGGGCTACGCAAACGCGATCATCAAGAACCTGGCGCTGCTGGAGGACCGATACGGCGTATTCATCGGCGGAGAGTTTGGCGCGGACTTCGCGGCGTCCAAGGGAGCGTTCGTCCACGGGATGATGACTCTTCAGCGAACGTGGTTCAACTCCGACGCCGATCGCGAGGGAACCATCTGGTTCAAGGGCGACTGGCAGAACAACCCAAACCCGTCCATCATGGTCGGCACGAGCACCGCTACTCCCGCCTACCACGCGTACTCGATCGACGAGTACACGCGTGTCCCCCTGTACGAGCTCGTCTACCACGACGCGGTCGTTACGTCCTGGCGATGGGAAGACTCCAACCACCACTGTCCGGAGATCTGGTGGAAAAAAGATCTCTTCAACGTTCTGTACGGTTCGGCCCCGCTCTGGTCTGTGGACCGCCGGCGGTGGGATAGCTTCCGGAATACGTTTATTGAAAGCTATCAAACCGTCTGCCCGTGGCTCAACAAGATCCGCTACGACGAGATGGTGACGCATCGTTTCCTGACAGAGGATCGTCAGGTTCAGGAAACCGTCTTTTCCTCAGGCCGACGGGTGATTGTCAACTTCGGCGGCCGGACGCGTGAAGCGGCCGGGCACACGGTCGGCGCCGGCTCGTACGTGACGATCCAGGAAGACGCGGGCGCCGAGTCGCCGGGCCAATAGCGCTTTGGGCGAGGGCCTTGACGAGTGGATCATCGTCTACGGCTCCAACCACGGGATCTGGGAGAACCGGATGGTGAATGCCGGTGAAGGCGATCGTCTGAGCTCAACGGTGCCGCGCACCTGCTGCACCAACGTTGCCACCAGCTGTAGACCCAGGGTCGTCGCGTTGTCCTCTACAAGCAGAATCGTCTTTCGTTGCGTACCACCGTGCATCTCATCCCTCGTGCATGATCTTCACTGAAGTATAGCAGAACGGCACGCTCGGATGCTCATGGGCCCGCCGCACATCTTGTTCGCGCTTGCGGAGCTTATGTTGCACCATGCACTCGAGGATCACATCGCACGTCAGCACCGACGGTGACAGTAGAACTCTACTCGCCCATCGTGATCCGCAGGAACGGGAGTAGCAGACCGCCCCACAGACTCGCGTAGGCGACTGCGGTGGGTCCGTGCGCCATGAGGCCCTGAATCCCCCGCACCGCCGGTAGACGCAATCCCAACCGAGCTTGCTCAGGACGCGCCAGGCGTTCTCTGGAAAGACCGCTGAGAGCTTCTTGGCCATACGCCCGGTCTCCTTGTGCTTCATGAACTGGATCACCTTCAATCCTAATAGGGGGCGTCTTCGCGTGAACCAACATACGTCACCGCCAAGAACGATGGATCCGATCACGAGTGCGGGTCTGCGCTTTCGCTCCGGCCGATCGATGAACGGAAACGGAACCTCCACCA
>CAYTGY010000347.1:0-3940 GCA_964437265.1 uncultured Spirochaetaceae bacterium
CCCAAAGACAACATTGACCGCGCCATCAAGAAGGGCACCGGGGACCTGGGCGGGTCTGACTATGTGGAGATCACCTATGAGGGCTACGGCCCCGGTGGTGTCGCAATCATGGTTGAGTGTCTCACGGACAACCGCAACCGGACCGCCGCGGACGTGCGCAGCACCTTCAGCAAGCACGGCGGGAATCTTGGTGAGAACGGATGCGTTTCCTACCTCTTCAACCGCAAGGGCGTTATTGCATATAGCGCGGAAGAGCACGATGAAGAGGCGATCTTTGAGAAGGCGCTGGAGGCTGGGGCCACCGATGTCGCTACGCAGGGCGATACCATAGAGGTAACCAGCGAGCCTGATGGCTTTGAGGGATTGCTCTCCGCACTGGAGGAGGCCGGATTCAAGCACGAGCACGCGGAGGTTGGTCTGGTCCCGGACGCGACGGTAAGCCTGGATGAGGAGAAGACGCGGAAGGTCCTCAAGCTGATTGAGCTGCTGGATGACCACGACGACGTCCAGTCCGTCTCAAGCAATATTGATATTCCCGACGACTTTGAGTTCGACGAGTAAAGCCCCGGCCGTGAGACGGGCCTCTTCCGGCCGTGTGGTGTTGGGAATAGACCCGGGCCTTGCATCTACCGGTTGGGGCGCGCTCAGGTGCGCCGGCAGCTCCTATGAGCATCTTGACCACGGGGTGGTCACCACGGCTGCCGGGGCCCCAACAGGAGAACGACTGGCGGTCATCTTTGACGCCGTTCGTGAGCTCATCACCCGATTCACCCCTGATGAGGCCGGCATAGAGTCGCTCTACTTCGCAAAGAACGTCACCAGCGCGCTCCCGGTCGCTCAGGCGCGCGGGGTGGTTCTGTTGGCGCTTCACCTGGCCCGGATCCCGGCCTCCGAGTACGCACCGCAGGCGATCAAACAGTCAATTGTGGGGCGCGGACGCGCGGACAAGGAGCAGATCCAGGAGTTGGTGCGTGTCCTGTTGGGACTCTCTGAGCGACCGCACCCTGACCACGCAGCCGACGCGCTTGCCGCGGGAATCTGCCACGCCGCGTCAACGGTAATCACCTTGGGGGGCGGCGATGTTTAACAGCCTCACCGGCCGGATCAGCGGCCAAAGCGGCACGGTGATCTTCCTCCAGATTGGTGGCGTGGAATGGGAGATCGAAACCAGTGGGTATTCGCTGAGTAGACTCGCCGGCAGAGAAGACGCTACGCTCTACACCCACCTCTACCATCGCGAAGACACCATGCGCCTCTACGGCTTCGAAAGCAAACATGAACGCTCGGTCTTCCTGGAGCTGCTCAAAGTCAGCGGCGTTGGCCCACGGCAGGCGCTCAAGATTCTGTCCGCAAGCTCTCCGGAACACCTGATCCGTTTGCTCGAGGAAGAGAATCTGGACGGGCTCGCTCGGCTCCCCGGGCTTGGCAAGAAGACCGCGGGCAAACTCATCCTGACATTGCGTGGATCCCTTGTACCGGAGAGCTCAGCAGCTTCGATTCCGCACGCGGAGATCGTTGAGGCGCTTGTTCAGATGGGGTTTGACGAGAAACGTGCCGCAAAGGCCGTAGAAGCGGCCGCGGCAGAGGTAGGCGAGAGCGGCGACGCCGGCGAGCGCGAGATCTTCCGTCGCGCGATTGTCACGCTTAGTGACAACACCCGCTAGGGCCGGTTCCGGTATACTTGAGGCACCGTGAGCGTACTGAATAGCAAGGCAACTGAGGATGACCACGCCGAAGAGCGTCTACGGCCGCAACGTCTGGCGGACTTCCAGGGACAAAGCGCCCTGAAGGAGAACCTCAGCGTATTTGTCACCGCGGCACGCGAACGCACGGAGGCGCTGGATCATGTCTTCTTGAGCGGCCCGCCGGGTCTTGGCAAGACCACCTTGGCCGGAATCATCGCCAATGAGATGCAGACGGAATTCCGTGTCACCTCCGCGCCAGCGCTTGAGAAACCGAAAGACCTGGCAGGCATCCTCACTACCCTTGGAGAGCGCGCGGTGTTCCTGATTGATGAGATCCATCGACTCAGGCCTGCGATAGAGGAGATGCTCTACATCGCGATGGAGGACTTCGAGCTGGACTGGATCATCGGCCAGGGACCTGCCGCGCGCACCATCCGCATCCCGCTCCCGCCGTTCACCCTGATCGGCGCAACCACAAAGGCAGGTCTTGTCGCCGGGCCGCTGTATTCCCGGTTTGGGATCACTACTCGGTTCGACTTCTACAGCCAGGAGGAGCTGGAGTCTATCGTGCGCCGCAGCACGCGGATACTCGGTGCGCAGATTGCCCCGGACGCCGTGACCTTGCTGGCCCAGTGCGCGCGCGGTACACCGCGCGTTGCCAATCGGCTTCTTCGGCGCATGCGGGACTTCGCCCAGGTCCTCGCTGACGGAACCATCACTCGCTCGGTGGTGGAATCCGGGATGAAACGGCTGGGGATTGATACCGAGGGGCTGGAGGAGCACGACCGGCAGATCCTGCGAGTGATTATCCAGCACTATGGCGGCGGCCCGGTAGGGGCGGAGACGTTGGCGATCTCCGTTGGAGAGGCGGTTGACACGTTGGAAGACTTTTACGAGCCGTACTTGATCCAGCGCGGATACCTGCAACGAACCCCCCGCGGTCGCGTTGCCACTCCGCGCGCATACCAGCAACTCAACCTGGAGCCCGGCGGTGAAGACCAAGGCGTTCTCTTTTGATCTGCCTGAACGGCTGATCGCACAGCATCCGTCAGACCGGCGTGAGAGCGCACGGCTGCTGCTGGTGGACCGGCGCACCGGCGATCTGGCCGACCACCGCATATCCGAGTTACCCAGCCTTCTGCCACGCCCCTGTGTGCTGGTCCTCAATGACTCTCGCGTACGCAAGGCGCGTCTCTATGCGACCGACGAATCGGGCAGAACCGCGGAGTTCCTCTTGCTGCACTCACCGGATGGAGGACGCTCCTGGGAGTCGGTCACCCGTGGCGCCCGCAAGCGAACGGCGGGAGAGGTACTCGAGTTCCCGGGGGGACAACAGGCAACGGTCGGCGAACGGAACGACGGGACACTGATGGTACACTTCAGCCGGCCGCTCGATGAGGCGTATTTCGCGGAGCACGGACACGTGCCGCTGCCGCCGTACATCCGCCGTGAAGACGCACCGGAGGACGAGTCACGGTACCAGACCGTCTACGCCCGGGCCCCGGGGTCGGTTGCGGCGCCCACGGCCGGACTCCATTTCACGCAAAAGCTGCTTGCGCAGCTGGGAGACGTTGGAATTGAGATCACGACCGTCACGCTTCATGTGGGGCTGGGAACCTTCGCCCCGGTCCGATCTGAAGAGGCGGAGAACCACCGAATGCACGCCGAATGGTACGAAGTAAGCCAAGAGACGGCGCGTACCGTCACGGACGCCAAGCGCTTGGGAATACCGGTGGCGGCGGTGGGCACGACGGCGGTTCGCACCTTGGAGAGTGCGTGGGACGGGGCTCGCCTGGTCCCGGGACGCGGGGAGACCCGGCTCTTCATCCTGCCGGGGTACTCGTTCAGCGTGGTGGATCATCTGTTCACCAACTTTCATACGCCGGAGTCCACGCTTCTGATGCTGGTTGCCGCGTTTGCCGGATACGATGTGATGATGACCGCGTATGCGCATGCGGTCCGCACTGAGTACCGCTTCTTCTCCTACGGCGACGCGATGCTGATTCGCTAGCGCGGTCTCCTAGAAGGTTGACTCATCCATCGACTCAAAAGTCGTCCGCACCTCCTGAAGGCGCTCCTGGTGACGATCGATGATCGCATCGTAGTCGAGCTGGGCGTTCTGGATCCGATAGCTCTCGTCGGCCCAGTACTGCACCTCTGGAAGATGCATCCAGGGGAACTCGGCCGCCTGCGCGCTCCACCGTTCGGCCTCGCTCCAGTAGTACCCGGCCATCTCAAACAGACTCTCCGCGCGG
>CAYTGY010000348.1:0-3921 GCA_964437265.1 uncultured Spirochaetaceae bacterium
GGGCCAGCCGCGGATAGTGTTGGGCCAGCGCCAGTCCGGTGGAATCAAGCGATGCCTGGAATTCCTCCAGATCCATAGTCGGAAACTCCAGCGTGTCAATGAGGATCACGTGTGATTCCTCCAGCGCATATGCACCGTGAAGCAACTCTGCGTTGAGCCGCAGAAGCTCCTCAAAGAACTGCTCTCTGGATTCGCTGGGAATCTCCATGACGTTCGCGCGGACGGTGACAACCTCCTCCTCCGCGAACACCACCACGTGGCCCAGGTTATTGGCCTCGTCGGAGATGACCCACATGTTCTCACCGACTTCCTCAAAGGTGATTCCAAGATTGATAAAGAAGCCTTCAAGCTTCTGTCGAACCGTTGATCCTGTCATTGCATGCTCCGTGTTAGCCGAGGAAAACCTGCCCGGCGGTGTCGATAGCGAGAATGGTCTTGCATTCCGAGCACCGGAAACGACCGGCTTTTGTAGCTTTCAGCTTCTTACCACAGATAGGACACTTGAATATCTTGGGGAACACGTCCGACTGTTGGACCGCCCCCCCCTTGGAGAAGAACTCCACTGCCTCATCAAGATTGTCCTTGATGTTGAAGAACTGCGAGAAACCAAGCAGTTGGAAGACCTCGTAGACCTTCGGCTGAATCTCCAGAAGGACGATATCTCCGCCGCGCGGCTTCACTGCCTTGAGAAACGCCGTAAACGAACCAATGCCGGTACTTGATACGTAATTCAGTCCCCCGCAGTGGAACACAAGCTTGCTGAACCCGGCCTCAATTGCGCGATTGACCCGTTTTTGAAAGAAGTTGGAGTTGTAGGTATCAATGTAGCCGGTCAAAAAGAGGATCACCACCCCTTCGGGCCGATCCACCTTCTGAAGCTTGATCTTTAGGCTCTCGTCCTTCTCATCATCAAATCCGGGAACGATATCGTTGTTGTCCATCCATCACCTTCGATCGCCGCAGCGAAAGAGATTTTTACATTTTTTCTGGCCCTATAGTACGAGGCCGATAGGGCTTTGTCAAACAGTGACTATAAGCCGTCGTCCACACAGATGACCGTCCCGTTGACCGCATCTCCCGCATCGACAACAAGATATGCCGCCTCGGCGGCCACCTCAGCGGGATCAACCAGGCGACCGGCGGGCGACCGGCGTTTCCCGCGCGCGCGCTCCTGCTCACTCAGATACTCGGTCTCCACAAACCCTGGCGATACCACGTTTGCTTGGACGCCGTCGCCGGCATGTTGCCGAGCGACCGAACGCGCAAGCGCGAGCACCCCCGCCTTCGCCGTCGCGTACGCACCAATCAACCGGTAGCCGTCCACACGGTCCGCCCGGGGCCCGCCGAACAACACAATACGCCCGTACCGGCGCGCAACCACGCCGGGAAGCACGGTCTGGACCAGCACCTGCGGGACTACCAGGTTGAGCTCAGTGAGCATTCGCCACTGCTCCGCCGTGGTCTCCAACAGCGGAGCGACAACGTATGGGCCCAGCGCGACAATCACGGCTCCAAGCGGCGCGCCCAACGCCTCCTCCGCCCGATGAACCAGTGGGCGAACCGCTTCGCCGGATTCAATCAGGAGCAACTCGCCTTCCGCCCGCACACCATGCTCCGCACAGGCGGCGAGCGTCCGCTCGAGCGCAGGAGCATCTGAGCCCCCGTGAACGTATACGTCACACCCGCGCCGGGCGAGCTCCCGGCTGACGTGAGCCCCAATTCCGCCACTTCCGCCGACGACAAGCACCGACCTCGTTCCGAAGCGCTGCATGAGTATGATACTATCGTTGTGGGCATGGTTTTGGCCATGCACGAATGCGTGGTACACTGTGCCACGCTTGACCGGGAGGATGGAGATGAAAGTCGCCGCTTGGTTTCTGCTCGCCGTGCTGCTTGCGAGCCCGTTGTCTGCCGCAACCCCAGAGGAGTTCGACTCAGTCGTGGACTTCTCTACAACACTGAAAGACCTCTCCCAACAGGTTCAATCCGACGGCGGTGCCTCCGTGGACCCCAATCGCTATCTCATCCTCGAGGGAACCGTGGCGTCAATCATGATCGCTGATCCGAATCCCGACTCGTACGTTGCCGTTGTTGAGCTTGTCCGGGGCGAATGGATAGGCCTGGAGCAAATCAACCTGTTTCGCGTATATGTCATCATGGAAGGACCTACATTTGCAGAGCGGCTGCCGCTGCGGATGCCGCGCGATCCGGGTCCGGAGATCATCACGACAAACAGCAAGCTGATGGTAATTGGACAGTTCCAGGGCGTTGACGAGGGAGCAGGCGGCGAAGCGGTTCCCGTGGTCCGGGCGGCGTTTGTCCGTTAGCCGCCACTGTTCTGGTAGTGCGCGCCGGGTTCTGCCACACCACCGCGGCCTGCGGACAGGCCCGCGCATTGGCTTGTCTCCGTGACACACGCGCCGCCGTCCTGTGGGTTGGGCCGGCGACGGAGCCCGAATTGCAGATCGCGCGCCTCCACGATGCCTCCGGTTGCCAACATCGCACTGCGATGCACGACGTTTCGAAGCTCCCTGACATTGCCCGGCCATTGGTGTGATCGCAGTCGCACGAGCGCGGCCGGAGTGAACGCCACGCATGGCAGCTCAGGGTCTCCTGAGCGAAGCTCCTCCGCGAAGTGGCGCACAAGCGCGGGGATATCCTCAGCACGATGACGCAACGGCGGCACGTAGAGGCCGGCCACACAAATCCGGTAGTAGAGATCCTCCCGGAATAGGCCGTCACGCACCATTGAGCCAAGATCGCGGTTGGTCGCGGCAATGACCCGGAAACGCAGCTGAACCGGCGCGCGGCCACCCACTCGGCGGACGGAGCGATCTTCGAGAGCCCGGAGCAACTTGACCTGGGCGCGCGGTGAGAGCTCGCCAACTTCGTCCAGAAACAGCGTGCCGTAGTTGGCCAATTCGAACGCTCCCGGACGACGGACGGCGCCGGTGTATGCGCCCGGCTCGCAGCCGAACATCTCCGCCTCGAACAGTGAGTCGGGAATGGCACCGCAGTTGCGAACAACGAACGATCCATTGTGAAACTTGGAGGTTCGATGAACCGCGCGGGCAACTAGGTCCTTTCCGGTTCCGCTTTCGCCCAAAATGAGGACCGGTGCTGCATAGCGGCTGATTGCCCGCACATGGTCTCGAACCTCGCAGATGGCGTCACTCTTTCCAATGATGTCGAGGTTGTCGTCACCG
Source organism: uncultured Spirochaetaceae bacterium (assembly GCA_964437265.1). GTDB lineage: Bacteria > Spirochaetota > Spirochaetia > DSM-27196 > SLST01 > CAYTGY01. The sequence goes on from CAYTGY010000348.1 coordinate 3,207, forward strand.
TCCCCCACGCGCGAACCCGCCCTGGAGCGATGATTGAGGACGGACGCGAGCGCTCGGCGAACATCGGCAGCCGCCAAGGGCACCTGCACAAACGTCTCCACACCGGAGTGCACCGCGGCAACCACGGCGTTGATCCCGCCGCGACGTACCAGACCCACCACCGCAGGGGCGGCCGGCGTTGCCAGCACGTCGGCGACCACGCGGTCAACCGCCGCAGGATCATCCGACAACTCAAGGAAGGCGATTTCCGGGTGCAAGCGATTGATCACCGGTTCCGGCTCATGCATCCGGGGCACCCAGTCGGTTCGGTGGTCCGGACCAACGATGTGGCGAATCGCATCGTAGATGTCTCGATCAGAGTCGACCACCAAGACCCGCGCCATCCCCCCGCTCTCCTAGACGCAATAGTATTGACGCTGCATGAACAACTGTCAACCTTTGATTTACTCTAATATATCCGTTTACTCGTATATACAGGTACGAGTGCGGGCGAATCTGGAACAAAACTACGGGCAGCTTCTGGTATACTGCGACGGCGATGAGCTTGTGGCCATGGCTCTACCAGACGCTTGCACGCGAACGGCTGCCTCAGATCTACTCGTGGTGGCTCGTGGCGTCATTGGTGCTTCTGGCGGACGGGTATGTGCTCATTCGGGTCGCGGCGCACATTGGAACGTATGCGGCGCTTGCGGCGGTAGGATCTTCCGGACTGGTG
>CAYTGY010000349.1:0-445 GCA_964437265.1 uncultured Spirochaetaceae bacterium
TAGCGCGCTCGGTTCGGGACCGAGAGGTCGGCAGTTCAAATCTGCCCAGCCCGAATTCTGCACCAACAAGTTGGTACCACCAGGACAAGGCGGGCTGTGGTTAGGACCGTCCGCCTTGTCCTAGTGAACGCCGTACAGGCACTACCCCATCCGGCCTATACCGCCTATGTGTGTGCACCTCTACGTTGAGACGTGAGGAGGATACATGCAGGTACCGATTGAGATTTCCTTCAGAGGCGTGGATCACACCGACGAGCTTGATGACCTCATCCGCGAGCATGCGGCAGGTTTGGACCGGGTTCATGATCACGTGACAAGCTGCCACGTGACGGTGGAGAAGCCGCAGGAACACCAGGATTCGGGCCGACCGTGGCGTGTCCGGCTGGACATCACCGTGCCCAAGGGGCACGAAATCGTTGTCCGCAAAGAGCCGAACCGTGGCGAC
>CAYTGY010000349.1:455-3873 GCA_964437265.1 uncultured Spirochaetaceae bacterium
CAGTCGGTGATACGAGAGGCCTTCGATGCCGCCGAGAGGCAACTCATAGAGCTGACGGAGAAGCAGCGACGAGACGTGAAGTCCAACGCCATGGAGGAGGCCGTGGGCGTTGTGTCACGAGTCTTCCCTGAGAAGGGGTATGGCTTCATCACTGATGCGAGTGAACAGGATATCTACTTCAGCGCAAACGCGGTGCAGCAGAATGAGTTCGAGCGCATCCGCGAAGGGACGGCGGTTTGGTACGTCGCGGAGACCGGAGAAAAGGGACTCCAGGCGGTTAGTGTTCGGATTCACGACCAACCGAGCATGTAGCGGCGGCTACGGGAGGGACCTGTGAGTAATCGGTTTGAGTACCTTCGCGCTGCGGCGGAGACAATCCGGCTTCGTTCACTGGAGATCACCTTTGACGCGGGATCCGGGCACCCCACAACCGCCATGTCCGCCGCGGAGATCTTCAGTGTGCTGTATCTGGATCAGATGCGGTTCGATCCCAGGAATCCTGACTCACACGACGGCGACGACTTTGTTTTGTCAAAAGGTCACGGTGCGCCCGGGATGTACGCAGCGATGGATTTGGCTGGAATGCTTGCCCACGTGGACATACGTTCGTTGCGCCGGTACGCGAGTCCGCTGGAGGGACACCCGGTTCCGCGCCTTGGCGGCGTACGGGCCGCGACCGGGTCCTTGGGGCAAGGACTGTCCGTGGGCATTGGGCTGGCTAAGGCGATGTCTGGGAGGCGATCAATCTAGCTCTGCACCTAGGCCTATCCAACCCTACCGCGATTGTGGACGTCAACAGAAGAGGACAGACAGGTGTAACGATGTACGGATCAGACGTTGCCGCCTATCAGAACCGTCTTGCAGCCTTTGGCTGGGATGTGCAGACCGTTGACGGCCATGACGTTGAGGCGATCGCCACCGCACTGGAGCGGAGCCAAGATAGTGACGCGCCGAGCGCCGTCATCGCCCAGACGGTCAAGGGAAAGGGTGTGGATTTCCTGGAAGATGCTGAAGGCAGACACGGGAAACCGGTAAGCGGTGACGAGCTTGACGCAGCACGCCGGCAGATTGAACCGCGGATACATCACGTTGAGTACACGCCGCCGAACCACGTCTCGCTCACGCCCAAACCGACGTTGGAGAGGGAAGCCGTGGATCTTAGCGCTTCATACGACGGGGACCAGGTGATGGCGACTCGAACCGCCGTTGGTCACGCGCTTGCGGAGCTTGGAGGGCGCGACCCACGGACCGTGCTGATTGACGGAGACGTGAGCAACTCAACCAGAACCGAGTTCTTCTTCTCTCGGTATCCAGAGCGATCCATACAAGGCTACATCGCGGAGCAGAACATGGTCGGCATGGCCGTAGGACTGCAGGCACGTGGCTTCTATCCGTGGGGGGTGTCGTTTGCGGCTTTCTTGACACGTGCCCATGATCAGATACGCATGGGGGCGTACTCCCGGGCGACGATGGCGCTAAGCGGCTCGCACACCGGCGTCTCAATTGGTGAAGACGGTCCGTCGCAGATGGGGCTCGAGGACATCGCGATGATGCGAGCCGTACCAGACTCAGTGGTGCTCTCACCGTGTGACGCCGTGTCCGCGGCAAAGCTGACTGGTCTGCTCCGGTCTCATCGCGGGATAGGCTATCTGCGGACGATTCGTGGCAAGACCCCGGTCATCTACGGTCCCGCCTTTTCCCGCGAGCACGGCGGCACGCCGATATTCGAGATTGGTGGATGCACCGTCTTGCGGAGCTCAGACGCTGATCGGTTCTTGATAGTGGCTACCGGGATCTGTGTGCATGAGGCGCTCACGGCGGCTGAGGGGCTTGACCGGCAGGGGATCCCGGCAGCGGTGATTGACGCGTATTGCCTGAAGCCGCTGCCTGAGGCGGTTCTGCGCACGGCGGCGTCCAAGGTGCCGCATGTGGTTACCGTTGAGGACCACTATGCGCAAGGTGGGCTATCGGAGGCGGTCGCGGCGGCCGTTTCCGGGATCAGTCGTGTGCATCGCTTGGCGGTTTCCGGAATCCCGCATTCCGGTGATGCAGCGTCGCTGATGGCGGAGTACCAGATTGATGCAGCCGGGATCCAGGCGGTATGCAAGCGAATTCTCTCCGCGGACACGTGACCCGTGGGATCATGTGTCGGACTTTTTCCCGCGGATCAGCGCACGAACTTCCTCTGCCGTCAATTCCTCTTCCTCAAGGAGCTCGTCGGCAAGCCGCTGTAGTCCATCGCGGTGCTCCTCAAGCGTTTCTTTGGCGCGCTCATACGCGGTTCTCAGGGTTTCCATGACCTCCGCGTCAATCTCTCTAGCGGTGGTCTCCGAGTGGTCACGGCCACGGGACAACTCCTCACCCAGAAAGACGCTTTTCTGTTCGCCACCGGAGTAGAAGGCGCCGATCTTTCGGCTCATGCCCCACTGCTCAACCATCCTACGAGCGATCTTGGTGGCCTGCTGAAGGTCGTTCTCCGCGCCATTGGTGAACGACCCAAAGACCAGCTGTTCTGCCGCACGTCCGCCCAGCATCACCGAAAGGCGGTCCGCCAGGTACTCTTCGCTATAGAGATACTTCTCCTCCTCCGGAATCTGCTGAGTTACCCCCATCGCTCTTCCGCGCGGGATGATGGTAACCTTGAGTAGTTCATCGGCGTTTGGCAGCAACGCCGCGGTGACCGCATGACCGGATTCGTGGAAGGCAATCCGCTTCCGTTCCTCCTCGCTGATGGTGAGATTCTTCCGCTCAAGACCAAGCATGACCTTGTCTCGCGCCGTGCGAATAGTGTCCATCGTCAACTCGGAGGAGCCCGCACGTGCTGCGAGTAGTGAGGCTTCGTTGAGCAGATTCGCCAGGTCGGCGCCGCTGAACCCGGGCGTGCCGCGCGCCACCTCCTGAAGATCAACGTCGTCGGCAAGAGGACGTTCTTGGGCGTGAATCCGCAGAATCGCGACCCGGTCCTTGACCGACGGTAGGTTCGTCGTGACACGACGGTCGAATCTGCCGGGACGGAGCAGGGCGGGGTCCAGAATGTCAGGGCGGTTTGTGGCAGCAATTACTATGACCTGTTCCTGAGGGGCGAATCCGTCAAGCTCGGAGAGGAGCTGGTTGAGCGTTTGTTCGCGCTCGTCGTGTCCTCCTCCTAAACCGGCGCCGCGGTGCCGTCCAATTGAGTCAAGCTCATCAATGAAGATGATTGACGGCTGACGCTTCTTGGCGTCTTTGAAGAGATTCCGGACGCGGGAGGCACCGACACCCACGAACATCTCCATGAAATCCGATCCGGACATCGTGTAGAAGTCCGTGTCCGCTTCCCCGGCGATAGCCCGGGCGAGGAGCGTCTTGCCCGTTCCGGGCGGGCCCACCAGGAGGACTCCCTTCGGCGGCTTGCCGCCCAGCTTCTCGTACCGCTCGG
>CAYTGY010000350.1:0-3853 GCA_964437265.1 uncultured Spirochaetaceae bacterium
TCCACATGGAGTTCAAAATCACCGTACGATTCATGTGTCCAAAGATTTTTGTCACGGGCTGGTTGCTGAGTTCGTGACGCTCACTCGCGAAGCGCGTGGTACGCTTGCCTCCGTGGCGCAGCCGCGTGACCTGCCACAGGATGAGCCGGCCGCGAAGCTGGCCATGATTGACGAGCTTCGTCTTCTGCCGGTGCCGAAGGACCCATCGAACCTTTCCTTGCTTGACCAGGCGGATGGCGCGGAACTGGTGAAGTTTTCCCTCCGGACCGTCCCCCAGGATGCCCGGATCTTTATAGGCGGCGCATTTGTGGGTACCAGCGTGTATGAGGGGATCTTTCGGCGGTTTGAGAGCATCTCCGTGCGGGTGACCAAGGACGGGTACCGGGAGCGGCGCATCCAGATTGACCGGGCGCGGAGTGAGGTGATGACCGTACAGCTGGAGCGGCTGCCGCCGTCTATCAGCGTCAGTAGCTTCCTCAAGGCGATAGAGGCGGGAGACCGCGCGACGGTCCAGACCTATCTCCGCGAAGGAGGTTCTCCGGATGTGCGCAACAGTCTAGGCGTGCCGGCGGTGGTGACGGCCGGCGGTTTGATGGAAGCGCTGACCGGAGAGACGCAACGGATCTCGCCACATCAGGAGATCCTTGCGGCGCTGATTGCGGCCGGAGCTGATGTGGACGTCGCATTCACCATTGAGGGAGAGACCTTCAAACCGTTGCACGCCGCCGTCTTGGCCGGAGTCGCCGGAATGGACGCGCGGCCGCTCATAGATCAGCTCATAGCCGCCGGTGCGGGCATCAATGACGTCATCGCGGTGCAGGGAGAAGAGCTCACGCCGCTGGCAATTGCGGTGCGTTGGGCGCTGTTCACCGGCGAAACGCGAGAGGGCATCATCAAGTCGCTGGTAGCCGCCGGTGCGGATCTGGATGTCGCCATCACGTTCAATGATGAGATTCTCACGCTGAGAGAGGTTGCCGGCCAGCTGATCCGCCAGGGAGATCTGGAGGACAGCGAGCTGTTGCGCATGCTTCGCCAGGCAGGCGTGCCGGGGTAGCGAGACCGCGCTACTTCCGTCTGACCAGCACGTTGGTTAGGCCAATCTCCGCGAGTAGGTTCACCGTTGCCGGGACCTCCGCTTCCGGGATTCGTCGGAGAACCACCCGGTACAGCCCCTCCGGGAAATCCTGGTGCTCCGCGGTCTCTATCTCCGCGGACAGGTCGACTTCAGCAAGGATCTCCGTCAACCGTTCAGCTCTAGCCCGCTGCGTGTATGAGGCCACCTGAACCGTCCGTAGCACCGCGTCCGCGGCGTGATTGGTGAGGATCTCAAGGCGCACCCTGGCCACCCCTTCGGCGGTCATCTCCAGTGCGTCCGCCGCGGCGCGGCTCAGGTCAATAATGCGGCCTTCAACAAACGGGCCGCGGTCATTGATACGCACCACCACGCTCCTGCCGGTGCCCACGTGCGTGACTCGCACCAACGTGCCAAACGCGAGTGTCTTGTGCGCCGCGGTGAGCTCATTGGTATCAAAGAGCTCACCGCTTGCGGTTTGGCGTCCCTGGAACTTCCCGCCATACCAGCTCGCATAGCCTTCCAATTCGCCGGCGCCGTGTACCTCGACGCCCGTGCTTGCCTCCGCTCTCGCAAGCGCGGTCACCGCGAGCAGCAGCAGTGTCACCATGTGTCCAATCTTCGTCACACTCCGACTATCGGCGTAATCGCACATATCCGCTACACTCCCGGACTGAGAGGTACCACATGCCACACACACCAACCAGGGAAGAAGCCTACGAACTGCTGACCACCTACACCAAGAGTCAGAGCCTGATTCGCCACGCGCTGGCGGTAGAGGCGGTGATGCGCCACTTTGCACAAGAGTGGGGAGAGGATCAGGAACGGTGGGGTGTCATTGGGCTTGTCCATGACCTTGACTGGGAGCAGTTTCCGCGGGAGCACTGCCAAAAGACCAAGGAGATTCTCAGTCAGGCCGACTGGCCGCCTGAGTACATCCGCTCCATCATGAGCCACGGGTGGGGGTTGGTAACCGACGTCAGGCCCGAGCACCGGATGGAGAAGGCGCTCTACGCCGTCGATGAGCTCACCGGGCTCATCACCGCCACCGCGCTGATGCGTCCCAGCAAATCCGTGATGGACATGCAGGCGAAGAGCGTCAAGAAGAAGTGGAAGGACAAGAGCTTCGCCGCCGGAGCCAACCGAGAGGTGATCGCCGCCGGCGCACAGATGCTCGAGATGGGGCTCTCAGATCTGATCACGGAGACCATCATGGCTATGCGGACGGTGGCGGATCAGCTCGGCCTGGGGATGCAGACCGAGTAGCCCCGCCTCCGGCGGCTGCAGAGCTGAAAATAGAGATATTTACTGTAATCTTAGACAGTTTGCCGGTCAGTTGCCCCGGAGAGTGGTATCTTTGACAGAGGTTCGCGGAGTCGCCGCGCACCGACTTTCACGCGAGGAGTTCTTCATGAGACGAATCATCGTTCTGTTTCTGATTGCCGGCCTGACCGCTGCGCCGTTGGTTGCGCAGGATCTAAACCTTGGCAGTATCAACCCGGGCGCATCCAATACGCGCATGGCAAGTCAGGGCCACGTCACCAATGAGCTGGACTGGCTGATCAGTCCCACCGGATTGAGCCGGTTCGCTGAGTCTGCCACGCTATTCTTTGCGCTGGACGCGGACGCAGACCAGTTCGGCGAAGGATTGGTCGGCGACGGGTTCCGCGGCGGCTGGGCCGGACCGCTGGCCGGGCTCACCGTCAGCACCGTCCTCAACTACCGCTTTGATGAAACCGGAGATTCTCAGGAAGAGACGGAGAATGTGGATCTGACGTACGAAGACTACGACCAAGCCACCGGAGAGTACGCAACGTTGACGCAAACGGTCGACATCTCTTCCGGAGACGTGTCCTCGAATCACGACTTGCTGGTTCACCTTGGCGTCGGTCTGGGCGATGGCATGGGGGTGAATCTCCAGGTCTACTGGGAGCGCAACCGGGCGATTGTTGAGATGCTTGACTACATCAACGACTATGAGAACACAGGCGCTCCAAGCGACGCCACGATGACCAGCAGCCGGCCCCGGACGGCGACATCAGTGAATATGGACGAGTCTGACCCTGGTGAGCTACGAATTGAGCCGGAGTTCGGTCTGCAGAGCGGTTCCTTCACCACGCACAACGCGCTCTCCTTCACGCTGTTCAACATGCTCGGCCAGGATCGATTCCAGGAGACTAAGAGCAGTTACGACCTGGGCTTCGGGACCGATGACACCGCCCTGGACCAGGAAGAGATTACGGCCACCGCCGGTCAGTATACGTGGAACGGCGCAAACCCGAACCCCGCGATTGTCATGAACACCAATATTCCTACCGCGAATGCGTCACTGATCATGGGACTGGACAGTCGGAACTATCTGGACGGCGTTCTGGGCGGCGTCCTGGGAATCCCACTCCAGGCCTCAGTGACCCTTCATCCCGGCGACGAGCAGTTCTCCCGGGAAACCGTGACCACCGTCACATATGACGACGCCGTTGCTACGCCGCGGGAGACCGAACGAGAGGTGGTAACCACCACTACATCGCTTGATGAGGCGCTGGCAATGTCCTTTGTGAGCGGCGCTCAGCTTCTCAAGACTATCCCGGCGGGGGAGACCGCGGCGGTGCACCTTGGCGTGGACCTTGACGTGAGCTACTGGCGGGAGACGTTGCAGAAGAGCCAGGCACGGACCACGCGCACCCAGGTTGACGGCAACACCGACGGCGACTACGCGGATGCGGGCACAGACGTAGACACGACCTACACTGAGAGCGGGTATGTGATCACCGCCCAGAACGG
>CAYTGY010000351.1:0-3848 GCA_964437265.1 uncultured Spirochaetaceae bacterium
GGTTACTCCGTTTTCGTTGATGTACAACAGCAGCACGTCTTCGAAGATCATGAACCCCCATCGTTGGCGAACTCCGGCGTACTCGCGTCACCCACCGCACTCCTTCACAGCTTTAAAGGTCCTCACGGCTGTAGAACGCCGCGTCCATCACGATATACGGCATGGTCGTGCGATCGAACTGACGCTGAAACTGCGCAACCGTCTTTCGGAAGCTCTTCTTGTCGGAGGTATTACCGCCTCAGTGCTTCGATCCAGACTTGAAGACGGGACCCTTGAAGGTGGGGTTAAACGTTGAGACGGTCGCGGCGAACATGGCAGCTGCCATACTGGACATCCTCTGATGTTCAGCTTTTGGGCTATGCCTGTTGCCCTGATCGCCTGAGCACTCGTTCCCGATATCGCCTACCGTTTTCCGTATCCGGCAGTACGATATCCACAGTGCACGTGCCGGCGCATAGATCGATTACTTCATCAACCATTCGGTCAATCTCATTCCCGCTACGTGTATCGAAGTCCAGCGGCTGGTGTAGCTCGAGTATCACCGAGTTTCTGAGCGCTTCGACAGCTGCACCCAGATCGCTCCACGGACTCACATGGACTCTGTGCACATTGGGAAGCTTGGCTATGTGTTTGAAGAACGGTCCAAGATTGCCGCAGCTGTGAACATACCAGGTGGGAAACTCCTGCAGGAGTTCTTTCTGGTACGGAAAGACAAACTCGAGGTAGTCATCTTCTGAAAACATATCCGCGCTTACATGGTCTTCGCCGGCAATATACATTGGTACGCCGCCGATGCTCGTAACGGACGAGAAGATATATGCGCAATAATCGCGACGCGCGGCCACCGGCTTGCTCCACTCGTCGCCTTCCATGAACTCGGCCCACCCACGATTGTACTCAATCGTAACCTCGTTGAGGTAGCGCATCAGGGCATGAACATCATCAGGGCACAACCTGAAGTCCATCAATAGATTCGTGTCGCCCCGAAGCCTCGATGCCGTCCCGAAAACCGAACCGAGCGGTAAGGGAATAAGATCATCCAGGAACGGGAGCAAGCCGGCGGTCAGACCACGGTAAAGCTCCATTCGTCGCTTATGAAGCGCCTCATCGACCTCAAGCGTCGGCCGGGGCAGCGACGTCCATTCCGCGCACGAGTCTTGTAGAACCGGTTCATGGATGAATGCACCGGTAGCTGAATCGACCACAGGCTGTTCTCCTAACGGGCTTTCGCGGTACAACCAGCTTAAGCCCATATTGGTGAAAACCTGCGTTGCCACGGGAACGTCTGAAATCCGTGAGTCGAAGAAACTGATCTGGCTCTCCAGTTGTCGTCTGACTACCGCTTCAGCGAACGATGCATCCACTTCTCCGAGCCGCAGCGCCATCTCACGGATACACAGGCCCGGAACCGGCGAAGTGGCATCGCCGACCGACAATCCGCCTCCCCATTGCCATGCATTGAAGCCGAAGATCTTTTCCTTCCTGTTTAGCGCGCTCTGCACGGCCAACCTGCGCGCGTTTTCAGAAGAAACGATGAGCTCTTGAATCTTGTCAACAATATCCACGGCTATCCTCTGTCACTACCGGCAGTTTCCCTGAACAGTTCCAGCATGTACTCATAGCTCGCAACCCTCACTTACTTCCCGACAATGAGGGAGAACAAAGTATTGGCGTCTTCGACAAGACTGTCCATCTCGCCGGGGTCCAAATATCGGGATTCCTCCCGGAACATGACGAACACCGTTCCATTGCCATGGACCCGTAAGCCTTCATGGTTCTCCAGAAAGGTGAGGACCTCAGGATTAAAGATTCGTCGTATCGCTTCTTCATCTTCCCCGAACAAGCCGTACTTGCCGGCAAATCTTGGGTGGGTATCAAAGCTGTAACCCGAATCGCTGCCGGTGCGGGCCAATGTCGCTGCAGGTACCAACCCGAACCAGGGCAGGGTCAGCCGGTCCGACGTGAACCCGGTCATGGTATGCACGTACTCCTTTGTCCTAAATGATTCACTACCGCTGGGGATTCGATATACGTAGTCAAAGAGATGCTGTACCCCCGCATCCCGCGGGATGACGACCAGGTTGTGTATCCAAATCTTATCCCCAACAGGGACCGCCAGTTTCATGTACTCTTCGACGATCCGATAAACTGGCAAGTCTTCCCGAAGAGTCTCGTCCCGTCTGTTCGATGTCACAACAAGACCGGCATCATATCCCGGAGCAATCTTCTCAAGCTTCTTCAGTTCGTTCACGGTCCCGCCAAGGAGTTCGTACCCCCGTGCTCTTGCGAATCCCGAGACTGCTTCGTTTCTTTTGCCGTACCTATTCTGGTTGTATAATCTGTAGATGAGGATCGGCCCGCCGCCGAAAACGACAAGAATCGCGATAACAGCCAACACCCCTTTCACACCACCGTCCATGATATGTCACCTCCTAATCTAGTTTGCCATCAATTGGGCAAACATCACCGTTGCCTGACACCGTTCGCTGCTATTCGCCTACGAAGTATATCATTTTCGCCACGCCTTTGGCCCAGCCGGCGCAACAGGTGGCGCGGTTGCCCGGCTATCTTCCCACCTCGCCGGAGTTGCTCGATCCCGAAGCAGCCCGCTTGCCCCACGGCTCACTGCGACCTGCGAATCGGACGTGGATATTGCCGTGTACTTCGCCCCGCCGGCGGAGATCGGGCGGCAGATGGAGATTGAGACCGACCGCGTCTCTCCTGGAGAGGATGAGGTGTGGAACGATATGGAGGACTTCCTGGCATCTGAGCGAGCTCGACGACCGCCGGGAGTCCGTACGCGTCGTAGAGCAGACGCTTCTCAGACTGGTCCTTCATTGCGGTGTGTGGAGACAGTACTTCGATAACAAAGTCCGGCGCACCGCGGCGAATGTGGTCACAGAGCGCGCCGCTGGTCTGCTCATCAACCAGTACCATGTCCACCGTCCACGGGAAGAGAAGCTCTTCCAGCTGGTCTTTCCAGCGCCAGACGTCCGGCTGAGACAGATCGGAGCCGGTGACGGCGATGTCTATGTCCGAACCTTCCCGAAAGGCGCGCCGAACAACTGCCTTTGGAGACCAGAAGATCGACGTTGTGGTACCATCACCGGATAGCAGCCGGAAACCGGTGTACGCTATTGCCGACCAGGAAGGAGTGGTGCTCGGATGAACGAGAACGAAGCCGGGACTGCCGCGGCCGCCCGGCTCACGGCCATAGTCCATGAGATCTCAATGCACACCAAACGGATCACTTCCGCGAAGGCGGCTTGAACAATGATCCCCAAACAATCGCCACTTGACATCATTGTTTTCATCTTCTCGCCGTTTGCCGTGATCCTGCTCTTTGTTCTGGTGTTCATGACCTTCACGGATCACCAGGCGCAACTGCGCTTTCATGACCAGTTGATGACGGACGGTAGGACGGTTGAAGCTGAGCTCTACAACAAGGAGGACAAGAACGACAAGTACGGCATGGTGTTCCGGACGCCGACCAAAGCAGGTGATGACCAGGATGTCTTCTTTGTTATTGGCGAGCTCCTGCCGGATGAGTTCTACACCAGCCTGGAGGTAGGAGAAACCTATGAGGTGCGGTATCTGGGATCCTTTGGCATGTTCACCGGGTACCTGGATGAGTACCGCCACTATGTGGTGGACTTCCGGACCAAGCTGATTGTAGCGCTGGTCTGCCTGGTGCTCCTCACCATCAATCCACGCGTCCTGCTGCTGGGTTTTGACACGGAGAAGAGACGGTGAACCCCTACGCGCTGCTCTTCTTTCTGGCGGGGTTTGTCGCGGAGCTCGCCTTTCTCTATGACAAGATTGAGCGGGAGGTGTTCTTCAGGCGTCTG
>CAYTGY010000352.1:0-3845 GCA_964437265.1 uncultured Spirochaetaceae bacterium
CTGGATAACGTCTCCCTCAAACGTCTCCACTTGGATACGATCGCCCTCCTTGATAGGCCGAGAGATGATGATCACCAGCCCGGAGAAGAGGTTCGCCACAACGTCCTGAAGACCAAACCCCAAGCCAATACCAAGCACGCCAAAGAGCACCGCGAGTGACGACAAGTTGATACCGATCACGGAAAGCCCAATGACAATCACGAGCCCCATTGCCGCGTAGCGCAACAGGTTCGCAATTGAGAAGCGGCGCGAGGCGTCCAGGCTCAAACGATCCAAGACGCTGGACTGCATGAAGCGTTTGAGCGCGTTGCCGGCCCACGTGGCAACGTAGAAGATGGGAATGAGTAACACCAACGTTACGACGGAGATGCTGGTGCCGCCGGATTGGTAGAACGGCTCCCTGAGGAAACCCACGACGGAGCGCAAGCTCTCTATGATCTGGTCACCTAAGAGCGCTGCCGTCAGAATTGCGACGGCGACGACAAACAGGAGCCGGTACCCCAGCCGGAACCACTTCATGAGCTGTTGCTTGCTCTCATCCTTGAGCCGGCTCTTCTCCAGAAGCCGCTTCACCAGAAGGACCAGGAGTCGAATGAAGAGGTACATCCCGACGATGGGCAGGACATAGGCGAAAATGAATGCGCCCCAGGTAATGGGTAGCTCACGCTCGCCCAGGCGCAGTCGCTGCCCCAGGAACTCCGTGACCGCACTCACCAGCGCGCTCATGACTCCTCCAGAAAACGCCGGACACGCGTGGCCGCCTCCGCGTCCATTGCTCCACTGCGGAGCCCGACCTCCACCAACTCATCTACCTGCGCGAATGCATGGAGCGCAATCCCGGCCTCCTCCATCTCCGCACGCCCCGTGAATCCTCGCTCGAGCAGTACCACCAGATCCTCCACCACCAGACCCTCAGAGCGTACCACCTGTGCGGCTTCCAGCTTGCTGGCGCCGGTGGTGATCAGGTCATCCAGGAGGAGGACGCGCTCGCCCGGGTTGAACGCGCCCTCAATACGGTTACCGGTCCCGTGTGGCTTTGGCGGCAACCGGGGGTAGATCAGTGGCTTCTCCACTTCAAGCGCGAACGCCGCTGCCAACGGCAATGCCGCCACCGGGACCCCGGCAACACGATCAAAATCCAGGCCGGCCGCCGCCGCCGCGTACGCTCGCGCAGCCTGCCGCAACACCCCGGGGTCAGAGTGTATCCGGCGAAGATCGACATAGAACGGGCTGACTACCCCGCTCTTGAGGGTGAACTCGCCGGTCCGGAAACACCCGGTGGTGAAGAGCCCGCGTAGGAACGACTCGCGATTTCCGGCATTCCGGCGCGCCGGTTGTGGGTGCCGGGTCCGGGTCAAGACTGAGTCGCGGGCGAAACGAAAGGCGTCAATGAGCGCCGTGGCGGCGCGGGCGGGAGATTCCGCGGCGGCGATTGAACGCGACGCGTTGACAATCAGCCCCAGCCCGTCACCCCGTACGCCGGCGGCCACCGCCGTTTCCATCCGGCCGCCTTGCGCCCCGATCCCCGGGGCAAGCATCCAACACTCCGGATGTGCGGCGCGGACGGATTCCAGCGCTTCCGTGTTGTTTCCGGCGACCACCAGTCCTACCTCGGCAGGCCAGGAAAGCGCGCGGCAGGCAACTCGCCGGTAGAGCTCCGGCTGGAACTCATCCGCTCCGGGATTGCTGGTCCTGCACAGGACAAAGAGCGCACGGTCCGCATCCGTCACAAAGGGTTGCACCGAATCCCAGCCCATGTACGGGCTCACCGTGACCGCGCCAATACGGGCCAGCCGGCGAATCGCCTCAGCATAGGCGCGGGAGGTCGCACCAATATCTCCCCGCTTTGCATCCAGGATCACCGGTATCTCCGGAGGAATCGCCTCCAGCGTCCGTTCAAGCACCTCGAGCCCGGAGGGACCGTGCGCCTCGTAGAACGCGATGTTCGGCTTGTAGCACAGCGCTACCGACGCCGTGGCGTCGATGATCCGACGGTTCTCATCAAGGATGGCATCAAGCGGACCTCGAGGATCCAATCCCACACAGAGGGCGGTATCCAGTGCGTGGGCACGAGCGGCTAAGTCTTCAAAGAAGTGTGACATTGCGGAACGCAGAGTAGACCCCGCCCCCCCGGCTGTCAACTCAGCCGCGGAGTTGGTATCTTTACCACTCACACGGAGGTTCTGAGATGAACGGCCGACTACAGCTGGACGATTGCGCAGCAGTGATTGTAGACGTGCAGGAGCGGCTACTTCCGGTGATGAGCGGGAAGGAGCAGCTGGTCACCAGGGTGGAAGCGCTCATTCGCGGCCTCCTGGCGCTGGAGGTACCGGTCACCTACACGGAGCAGTACCCCAAGGGCCTGGGCAGAACCGTAGCGACCATTGACGGACTGCTTGAGGAGATTGACCCAATAGAGAAGCTCTCCTTTAGTTGCTGCGGCGCAACATCCTTCATGGAATGGGTGCGGGAGTCCGAGTGTGAAGCGTTGATCATTGCAGGGATAGAGACCCATGTGTGTGTGCTGCAGACCGCGATAGACCTTCTGGAGGATGGAGTCGTGCCGGTGATCGTCACCGACGCGGTCGCCTCTCGGCACGATCACGACAAGACAACAGCGCTCAACCGCCTTGCCCAGACGGGCGCGATCCTCACGACTACTGAGAGCCTGCTCTTTGAGTTGCTGGGAGAGGCCGGAACGGACACGTTCAAGAAGATCTCCGCAATCGTCAAGGAGCTGTAGCCGAGGACCGCGGATATGGATACCCCACCGTCCGGAGCACATGACAGGCAGTCTACCGAATACTCCCGGGCGGCAGAGATCATCCGTGAGGCCGCCTATCTGGTGGCGTTTACGGGCGCGGGAGTCTCCGTGGAGAGCGGCATCCCGCCGTTCCGTGGCCCCGGCGGAATCTGGGAACGGTACAATCCGCGCGCGCTTGACTTGGAGTTCTTCTTGCGTTCGCCGGCGGAGAGCTGGGCGGTTATTCGTGACATCTTCTTTAGCAGCGAGTATGACGCGCAGCCGAACGCAGCGCACCGTGTGCTGGCGGCGTGGGAGGAGCGCGGGTTACTCAAAGCGGTAGTAACACAGAACATTGACAACCTCCACACCGACGCCGGAAGCCGGGAGGTAGTAGAGTACCACGGCAACACGCGGGATGTGGTATGCCTGAAGACCGGGGCCGTCTCACCCTTTGAGCGCCGGATGCTGGATACCTTGCCGCCCCGCTCCGCGGCCGGCGGCGTGCTCAAGCCGCGGTTTGTGTTCTTTGGTGAGAGCATTCCACCGGAGGCAGCGCGCCGCGCGCAGGAGCACGTTGACCGGGCTGATGTGGTTCTGGTGGTGGGGAGCACGGGAGAAGTCTATCCGGCCGCAGGCTTGCCGGAATACGCATCCCGCCGCGGCGCTACCATCATTGAGGTGAACCCGGACCGGTCCGCCTATACGGACACCATCACGGATATCCACGTGCAGGCAGCCGCCACTGAGGCGATTTCGCGGTTGAACGAGTTCATTGGCGCGGACGCGGGGCAGGCCCCCACCAGCCCATGAACCGGCAGCGTGCCCTTAGTACCGAAGCCAGAGAGCTTCGTACGCCTCCAGCTCTATTGAGAACCCGCCTCCTGCTTCACTGGTGGGGTAGACGTAGTCACCGCTCAGCAGATCCTCAAAACCCGGCTCCGCAATTCCCGGGAGCTGTTCCTTGGTAAACACCCCGGCGGCGGGCTCACCGGTGACATTCACCAGACACAGCACGTGCGCGCGCTCGTCTACGGAGCTGCGCAATACGGCAAGAAGCGACGGTGGTGTTGGCAGAACGGCCGCGGGAGCGGCCGGGTCA
>CAYTGY010000353.1:0-3840 GCA_964437265.1 uncultured Spirochaetaceae bacterium
GTGAACAGGATCTGACCAGGACGCAAGAGCTGGTACTCATCCGGGAGCGGCTCTTTGACTTTGATGATCATCTCCGCGGTGTCGAACACCTCTTTGGCGTTCCCCGCCATGCGCGCACCCTTTGCGACGTACTCTTCATCAGTGAAGCCGGAGCCTACTCCGGCTTCACGCTCAATGATGACGCTATGCCCGCGGCTGACGTAGCTGCGAACGTCTTCCGGGGTGAGCCCAACGCGGTACTCGTGACGTTTGATCTCTCGTGGTACTCCGATTTTCATGACCAGTGGATCATAACACGGATGTTGTGGGTGTGCTCACGAACCTGTCGAAAGATACCGACACACAAAGGAGAGCCGTCTCCTTCTCGCAGCCGGGACGGCCGGGAGACACGAATGCGAAGAGTGACGACCGTACTGCTCATGCTCTTGTCAATAGGCTGGGTGAGCGCCCAGTCATTCGATGTGAGCTCACTAGACCTCACCAGCGCGGTCATCCATCAAGCAGGCCCAACTTCATTCTACATCCGATCCGTTGGTATTGGCGGTGATCTCTACTCGCTCAGCTTCACGACTGATCCAGCCGGTGGTTGGCAGCTCTCAGAGATGACCACGGAGTTGGAGAATCTGCTGCCCGCGTCAGCGATCCTCGAGTTTGCCACCATCACTGCGGTGACGCAGGAGGTGCTTGCGGTTGACGGCGTGCTGATGGACGGTGCCGTCTACCAGGGGCGTCTTCGGGTGACCGGGGAGGATGGCCTGGCGCTATCCTCGGACATTACTGCCGGAAGCGTGGACGCCGTGAACACCGCCAGGGCCAAAGGGCTGCAAGCGATTCTGGTGGCTGCTGAGGAGGCGGACGCGACCGGTGACCGGACGACGCTGGAAGAGGCGTTGGCCGAACAGCGCGCGGAGCTTGAAGCGGCGATTGCCGCCCTTCGTGAAGAGAACGACGCGCTCAGCGCGGAGAACGACGCGCTTCAGGACGATCTGCAGGCAATTGTCGCCGAGCGAAATGAGCTGGCGCGAGACATTATCAACGTTGCTGCGGAGAACGCCGGCATACGTGACCAGAAGGACACGCTGGCGGAGCAGGTCAACTCGCTTCAGCGGGAGAACCAACGCCTCCAGAGCGAGGTGACCGGTCTCACGGACGAGGTGGACCGTCTGACCGATCTAGTCACCGCATACCGCTCCACTACGGCGGCGGACGCACCCGCGCGTGTTGCGGATACCGCGACTCCCGCTCCGGTCACGGCTGAGTTCCCTGACGACTACGTGAGCGACGATGATCTGGCGACGATCGCCGAAGATCTCCGCTCACAGCTGTCACAGATAGCAACACGGTTGCAGGAGATCGAGACCCTCTCCGAGGAGGTTGCCGCGCTGGAGGAGGGGCTGCGCTCAGGCATTGGGAGCGGCATCCCGGCCACACGCGGTGCAGGCGGCGACGCGGGCACGTTGACGCCGGCTCGTCGGCCGGCCGCGGACGCCGCACCGGCCGACGAGCCCGCAGTGGCTTCGCAGGGTGTTGACCCGGATCAGCTGGCGGAGCTCCTGGTGCAGATCAATCTCCTGCAGGAATCCAACCGACACCTTCACGAGGAGAAGGAACGGCTTGAGGCGCGCATCCTCGAGGAGATTTTGAGCAACGGATTCGTGACCATGATGGCAGAGGAGATGGACCACGTGGTGCTGCGCGGCTTCCGCCGCGCCCGTCCGGATATTGGTACGTGGCGCTTCGCGGGGAACAGTGCGCTGCAGATGGATGAAGACGAGTTCTTTGCCAAGCTCGCGTTACCGGTCCCCCAGGGAACCGAGCCCACGCTCTATTCCTTTCAGGTGCGCTCCGACGATCCCGGTTGGGTAGGGGTTGGTCTCCATCTCTTTGTGAGCGACGTCCGGCGGCGCGACCTCTACGGAATGGGCCGCAGTCTGCTGGTCTGGCTGACGCGCGACCCGGAGGTCCGCCGGACGGACAACACCTATGTGGAGCTCTACCGCTCCGACGACGATGTCAATATGTTGCGGGTAATGGACGCGATGATCTCAGAGCCGCTGGATGAGTTCCTCCAGGTGGATGTGCTGTACGAGCCTGAGCCCGGGTATCTAACCGTTGCGATCGATGGCCAAGACAAGGTCCGATACCGGACCTGGTTTCAGATTGACCAGGGCGTGGAGATTGCGCTCCGCGCCCTTGGCCGCGCCGAGTTCCGCAACCTTACCGTCCGGACGGCGCAGTGATGGTCAGCCTGCCGACCTCCGCGGTCAGCAGGCGCCACTCCTGAGCCGACTCGCCTTCGGTGACGTCGCTGATCAACAGCTGCGCCGTATTGGGTGATACGCTGCCCTCGTTGACCGCCACAATCTCCAGCACGTTTGGACCACTCCGAAGCTCCAGAACAAGGTCAGCGCCGGGATCTCCCGGGAGAACCAGACCTTCGGAAACAACAACGCCGTTGAGCAGCACGTCCACGGTGTCGCCGTCAATCTGGGCGCCGTTGTCTACAAGCGTGATGGTGACACTTGTGCTCCACACGGTTACGTCCGACAGGCCGCCGGTAGACGGCGGTACAATGGCAAACCGGTCCGACAAACCGGTCGCCGCAGGTAGTCCCTTTGCGTCATCCGCGCGTCCAGTCAGCACCACCTGGTACTCGTCATGGACCTCCGTGTTCAGGTCGATCTCCGCAGGAACGGTCCACTCGTACGAGCCGTCGTTGGCGATCTCCGTGGCGATGGTCAGAAAGGGCCGGCCGTACCGGTAGAGCTCCGCGTTCACCTCCGCGTACGACTCAGACAGCGACCACGCGATGTGAACGATCTCCCCCGGGTGATACACCGCCTCAACCAGCGGTGTGTGAACCGCCAAGGTTCCCGTCTCCGGTATCGGATCCGTCCCGTCGCGCGGATACGTGGGATAGGTGTGTCCCCCCACAAAATACGACACATTGCATCCGCCGGCAAGCAGCGCGACCGCCGTGACAAGACCAAGCTGTGCCCATCTTTGCTTCATTGGTGAGCCTCCGGATGATGCAACACCGGAGGAACCGGGTTCTGTTACCCTACCGTCAGGTCCGGAGCATCAGCGAGGTGAGCACCTCCGTGCATTGTCACCGGTCAACTCACCGTGCCCGCCGGGATGGTTGTCTGCGTTTCTCACCTGTGCTTAACTATACCGGCTTCACATTCCCGGTAGAAGAGGCGACAGATGGCTGACCAGCGGATGACCAACACCACACCGAATCGCGAACGGAGCTATCCGGCCGGCTACGGAGTCATTGAGCCGGTGTCCAACTACCGCCCGTGGGACGTCAGCACGCCGTTTCAGTCCGCGTACGCCGCGGCCGCGGAGAATACCATGGTGGACCAGTATCGACTCTGGGTGCTGTGGACGCTGGTCTCTCAGGTGCGGGGCGAACGTGGTGCACTGCTTGAGGTGGGGTCCTGGCGCGGCGGCTCCGGGGCGGTAATGGCCGCCGCCGTTGCGGGAAGCTCTCACCCGGCCCGGCGCGTGGTTATCGCGGACACCTTTGAGGGGGTGGTAAAGGCCGGGCCCAATGACTCCTACTATCGCGGCGGCGAGCACGCCAACGCGTCGCCGCAGGACGTTCGCTCCGTGTTTGCGTCGCTGTCACTCTCCGCCCCGGAGATCCTGGTGGGTATATTCCCGGAGGAGACCGCGGAGGCACTGACCGGCGAGGAGTTTGCGCTTGTCCACATCGACGTGGACGTGTATGCCGGAGCGCGTGACGTGTTTGCATGGGCGTGGCCACGTATGGTCCCGGGCGGCGTGGTGGTGTTTGATGACTACGGGTTCTACGGATGCGAGGGTGTCACGGCG
>CAYTGY010000354.1:0-3801 GCA_964437265.1 uncultured Spirochaetaceae bacterium
CGAGAAGCTTCTCGCGGATGATCCGGGCCAGGTCATCGATCTCCGCAAGGAGCTCGTGTTCGCTCTTGAAGTCGGTAAACGCCACGGTCCCGTTCCTGAGGACGCGGTTGATCCGTGGATGGAAGAGCGAGAGCTCCGGGATGACGTGGATGCCCGGTACGTCGTCGTTGCCGGCGCAGTAGAGCACCTGGTGACCGAGCCCCCCGAGCACGGCGCGCCACTTGTCGATCTCGAGGGATACCCCGTCGGTCTTCCCCAGCTTGTTCTGAATAAAGGCTATCCGTGCCATTCTTGCGCCTCCGTTATCGCGAATGTCTGCACTTGCCGTGGCGCCATTCGGTAGAAGGTACCTACCTCCGCGAGCGGGTTCTCAAGCAGATCCACCATCTGAAGGCGGGCCGCGCTGCCGTTCCACCCTACGCCTACTCGTCCTTCGCGACCCTCAATCTCCGCGAACCGAAGATAGGTCCGATCGCCTTCGCCATACGCCGCGGACAACACGACGTTGGTGCTGCACCGGTCTTCATAGTCGTTGAACAGAGCCTCCTGTGCGGCACGGTGCGAGACTCTGAGGAGAGGCATATTGTATTCGAGCGCTTCCCGCTGGACCATCTCGGTGTTCATCTCCCCGACAAAGGGGAGCACTCCGAGTTCGAAGTGGTACTCTCCGCTCAGCATCCTGGTTCCCCACGCGTAGGGCAAGCTGAATGCGAGTACCGTCGAGAGTGCCCCGTCCGATTCCAGGATCGTTCCCATCAAGCCTTGGTTGAGGAGCGCCAGTCCGGAGCACCCGTCGTCGTAGGCCGTCCAGTGAAGGCCCTGCGGATGCGCTGAAGCCGTTTCTTCGTACGCGAAAGGAACATCGCGCCTGAGGCGCGCAAACGGTGACACGAAGGGAAAAAAACGCAGGCGCAGCTTGTACTCATGGTCGGCCCACGCCGCGTGGAGCTCTGAGTGACGCCTTGTGATCTCCTCGGCTGCCGCAGGGATGGTGTCGGATCGAATCCGTCCGATCGTGACGTCCGGTGAGAACTCCAGCACACCATGCCAGTCGACTCGCCGCCGGTGGCGATAGAACGTCCAGGTTGAGGTATAGGGTATCGGGCCAATCCTCCCCCGTTCCACGATTGTTGCGGTGTGTCTGTCAATGCGCGGCTGCTCAAGAGATCCCAAAGAGTAGCTGGAGACGCCGTCAATCGTGGCCGCGAGGCTTCCGCTCGAGAACGGCGGGCCGAACAATCGCCGTCCGGTCGCCCCGTCGAGCAGGAGCCGAATGCCGCCTGTCTGTGAGAAGTACACCTCGTAGAAGGGCGTATCGAGGCGGATTACTTCCTCCGGGACGGTGTGCCGGGTGAGACGGTCCCTACCGGGCGAGAATTGGTTGTCCACGAGAACGGGGTGAGTTGCCATTCGAGTGAATGCGAACGCTTCCGCGCCCGGGTCCGGTGTCAGCGCCTCCGTGGCCGGCACAACGGCAAGCCCCGGGACTTCCGCGACACACTGGGTCCCGTTCGCCGTCACAACATCTATCCGGGACCACGGCAATGGGTTGAAGAGCAGCACGGTCCCTTCCGGCCCGTCCGAGTCATCGGAATCGGACGGCGGGTTCCAGACGCGAAGACCGGCGCTGTCAAGCGCACGCGCCAAACTCTGCTCGCAACGTGCGATCGCGGTACGTGCCTCATCTTCCAGGCCACAGATCTGGATGTCGTGGTGCTGAGCAAGCAGCAGCGATTTCCAGGCGTCGCGCAGGTGGTTTTCCATTGTGATACGGTCGGTTGCTCGGAACAGCGCGAGCAGGCGCTCGACGCTCTGTACGCGCTTCTCAGTCGCCCGGCACGCGTTCCAGATCCAGTTGCCGCAGTAGCCCCACGGCATCCGGGCGCGCATGTCGTCTGCCGTGAGCCGATGCGAGCTTCTCGGATGACCGGCGAGTCGCACCGCCTGCTCGAGCGTTGTCCAGTGGACGTTCGGATCGTCTCGATGCGCTTCGAGCAGGGTCTCGAGGGATCGATCGTCATCGGCTCGCGTGGCAATGAGCGGCATGATGCGGCGTCCGAATCGTCTGCGGAACTCGTTGAGATCGAGCGGTGATTGCTGAGATACCGAATCGGTCATGATGCGGTTGTCGAGCGTCGATGTGGGGCCCGGGATCTTGTCCGGATAGAGCGGAGGCGTGGCGGCCTGATCGACGTAGGTGGGGATCGCGGCGATCCGGCTACCGTCGGTTCCGGTCCACCAGATGATCGGCTCGTCGAACTCTCTGTTGTGTCCGTACATCATGAAGTGCGTTCTCAGGACAGCAGCCTCGAACCCACATCCGATCAGCAACTGCGGAAGCTGCGGATGAAAGCCGTGCTCGCTCGTGAGATAGACCGAGAGCCGGTATCCAAGGCGACGACGAACCGTTCGTACTCCCTCGGTCAACTGACGTATGTTAGATTCTCCGTCGACGAACGCAGAGAGCGGCTGCCCGTAGGTGCTGCCGCCGATTCCGAGTCGATTCCGGTTCTCCGCGACCGCGGATTTCATACGTTCCAAAACGTCCGGCGCGTGCTCGGAGAGCCAGTCGTAGGTGTACGCCTCGTGGTCCCACCCCGTCGAAAAGCTCTTGTACCGCGCCAGACGCTCCAGAGCCTTGTTCACCGAACAGGTGAGCCGTTCGGATCCCCACAGGATGACGCCAATGTGGTCGTAACTACATGCGTACAGCGGGGCGGACTCCAGGTTTGCGCTTTCTGCTGTGTTCGCCGCGCCGGATTCGTCGTTCATCCGTTGTACCTTCTCCCATTCTGTCATATTTCACTTGCAAATCTGCCATATATCAGTTACCATGGTCAACGATGCAGACCGAGGCCGTCAGCGACAATTCGCTTGCAGTGGTTCCCCGCAAGGAGTCACTACTTCAGAACATCCGCAGACACCCGTATCTCTATCTTCTCGCGCTTCCCGGCTTCGTCTTCTTCATCATGTTCCGGATCGTTCCCAGTCTCGGGAGCGTGATCGCGTGGCAGAAGTTCAACATCTTCTCCGGGATCCTCAACAGTGAGTGGGTCGGGTGGAAGAACTTCACGGACATGGTGAGGTACCACAATTTCACACGGATCCTCCGAAACAGTCTCATCATAGGCGTCTACAAAATCGTCTTTACGTTTCCGCCCCCGCTGATACTTGCGCTCATGCTCAACGAGGTCAGAAATGCGTTGCTCAAGCGATCGGTGCAGACGCTGGTCTACATGCCGCACTTCCTGAGTTGGGTCGTCGTGAGCGGGATCTTCATCAACATCCTCAGCCCTCAGGGCGGAGTGGTCAACATCTTTCTGGAGCGGGTACTGGGGTTGGAACCGATCTTTTTTATGGCCAAGGAGGCGTGGTTTCGCCCGATCGTCGTTATCTCCTCAATCTGGAAGGAGTCGGGCTTCGAGTCGATCATCTACCTCGCAAGCATCGCCGCAATAAGTAGCGAGCTTTACGAGGCGGCCGCCATTGACGGAGCGTCACGGTGGCAGCAGCTGTCGCGCATCACGCTTCCGAGTCTGCTCCCCACGATCATCATCCTCTTTCTTCTGCGCATCGGGCGGTTCCTGGAGATCGGTTTCGACCAGATCTACACGCTTGCGAATCCCCTTGTGTGGCCGGTTGCCGACATCTTCGACACCTATGTCTATCGAAAGGGACTGCTCGAGGGCGCGTACAGCATCACAACCGCCGTCAACCTCTTCAAGTCGGTTGTCGGCTTCATCCTCCTGATGGGAGCAAACACCGCGGCGAAGCGTATCGCGGGGAGGTCACTCTTCTGAT
>CAYTGY010000355.1:0-3796 GCA_964437265.1 uncultured Spirochaetaceae bacterium
GTCCAGACGGTAATTCCGCCATGTTTCGAAGGTGGAGCCGAATCCGATGATTTTCTGTACGCGGGCGTCGGCGGCAGCCAAGTGCTCAGCTGCCTGACGCGCGAATTGTTGGGCCTGTGTTCGGCGCGCGACCGCCTGGTCTTGGCGCCAGCGGTGCCTGGGTCTGGTCCGTGCGGCTGCAGCCTCTATGAGAGCGTCCCGATCCGATTGCATATCGATTTCTCCAGAGTCGATTATATCAGATTCGGGGGTTGCGTGACCTCGCGGATTTTGGCGCTCAGGTTCTGCTTCACATATCCGCCGATGGCTTGGAAGTCTTGTTCGGTCAGATTCATGGCACTGCTCACTGCGCACCTCCACATACCGTAGACATGCGCTCGGTAACTCCGGCTTCAGTTTAGCGGGATTCTGCGGTGAGCAGCACAATCGTGCACTCGTACCACCAGAGCGACAGCGGCGGAGCAGTCGAGTACGAGACCCTTCACCGGTCGCGGTCCTGCCGAACGGCGGCGACAATGTCAAAGGTGGGCCGGTCGACACCGATGCGTCGGCGAAGCTGCGCGCACTGCGCCAGAATCGCTATCCGCAGACGCACCGACAATACCGCGATGTCTGTGGGAGCGAAGAAGGCACGGTATGGTTCCCCTCTGGATGCTGGGGATGATGTGGTAATGTAAAATACATTGGACGCAGAATCTTTTTTTGGATAGTATACTGTGCGTTATGGCACGTCACAGTCCAACGCTGCTGCCACGGGTACAGCGGACGCTCACCGCACTCGGGGAACGGGTCAGGCTGGCACGACTCCGACGCGACCTGAGCTCAGAGATGGTAGCCGAGCGGGCCGGGGTCAGCAGGCAGACCATCAACGCGCTAGAGAACGGATCTGGCTCCGTGTCAATGTCGACGTGGGTCCAGGTGCTCTACGTGCTGGGCCTGGAGAGCGATCTGGATCTGGTCGCGCGCGACGACGAGTTGGGCCGCGCGCTGCAGGATGCGAAGCTTCCCACCAGAAGACGAGCTCGCAAGACGCGGCGGCGGGGCGAGGAATGAGCGGCAACGAGACCGTCATAGAAGTGCATCCCGACTGGAGCGGCCTGTTCGGACCGCTGGGAATGGGAACGCTCGTTGCCCGCCGAATACGAGGAACCGAGGTCTTCTCGTTCGAGTACGACGAGGCGTGGCTCGGGCGCAACGACAATCGCGTTCTCGATCCCGACCTCCGGCCTAGTCATGGACTCGGCACCCGACCGTTGGGGCCGTTCTCTCATGCGGCGGAGAGAGACAATCACCGCGAGAAAGCTCGGGCGTAGCCCCCGGACTCTTTCCGAGCGCGGACGCCTCCATTGCGGCGCCTCCATGGGCTTCTCTGCGGAACCACGGCTTCCTGCTCGAAGACAACGGTTGGCGCCTCTCTCCGGCGTACGACATCAACGCTTCGCCTGGATCGGACGGACTGGCACTTGCCGTAGACGAGCACGACAACTCCCGTGACTACCGTCTCGCGGTCTCTGTCTGCGAGTATTTCAGAGTGGAGAAGCAGGAGTCGGAGTCGATCGTGGAGACCGTTCGCTCCATCGTCGCGTCTTGGAGACACCGCGCCCAGGCGTGCGGGATCAGCCCTCGCGAAATCGCACGCATGGAGCCGGCGTTCCGGCAAGGATGAGCGTCACGAGGCATCTGACTTCGCGCGCACGGACCAGGGATTGACGGTTCCGCTCAAACAGTTTGCGGTTCTCCCTTTTTTTGACGATGGTCCACACAACAGCGGGACTCTCATCGGCCGAGGCACGCTCGCACCGCGAGCTCTACGGTCGGCTTGTGGAGTCCGCGGTGGGTTTTGTGCTCCGCTCAGGCAAGAAGCTGATCGCGATTGAGGTCAAGACCGGAAGGCGATGGGATCGACATCGAAGCGTTCCTTCTGCATCCGGTGGAGGAGGGAGGAATGAGCGACACCAGAATAGGGCTACCGATCGGGATCGTATTCGCGGATTCCGGTCCTTTGGACAATCCAGAGCCCGCCACCGATTGTTCGGTCCACGAGGACACGGGCAAGCAACTCGATCAGATCGCACAGATCATCCGGACCGGGCTGATGCGGTAGCCGGATGACTGCGATCCCTGCGTACTCGTGCGGGGGGAACTGAAGCGGCTGGGAGAAGTCGAGATCGAGTGTCACCAGGCATCTATCTTCACGGGTACAGACTTGGATCAGGTCGTGATCTGTCGAAGACTGCAGCCCCTGGCCGGGCACCGTGGCGACGTCATGCCCATGTTCCTGGAAGATGCGTACACCCCGATTTCCCAGATTCTCGTCCAACTTGACGCGCACGAATCAAGCTCCCGGTCGTATTTCCACGAAGCGCTCTCTCGTCATCTCCGCACCGTAAGCCACGCACGCACGGATGTCTTCATTCGTGATCCCTGGATAGTTATCCGTGATCTCCGCAAACGACATGCCTGAAGCAACCATGTCCAGGATGAGCGAAACCCATATCCGGTGGCCACGGATGCAGGGTTTCCCAAAGCAGACCTCTGGATTGACGGTTATCCGCTCGAGCAGTTTGCGCTTCTCTTCTTCCATGATGGTTCCATAGTACACCGGGAGGGCACATTGTCCTACTCAGTGTTGGAGATCCGCCTCACCTCCCGGTGCCATAGTAGGCAAACCCGGCGGCGCGGGCGTCGTGTGGGTCAAGGACGTTTCTGGTGTCGATGAGGAGGTTGGGTGCGCCTGAGGTAGGCTCTTTCATGAGTGAGGCGGCGCGGGGGAGGTCTAAGTTGCGGTACTCGTTCCATTCGGTGAGGATGAGGGCGGCGTGGGCGCCTGAGAGGCAATCGAACTCGCTGTCGAAGTAGGAGACTGCATCGTCGAACATGGCGCGGAAGGCGGGAAGGGCTTTGGGGTCGTGAACGCGCACGTGGGCGCCGGCGCCCAAGAGCTCGCGGACAATGCTGATGGCCGGCGATTCGCGGATGTCGTCGGTCTCCGCCTTGAAGGCGACGCCGAGGACGGCGACCACCTTGCCGGTGGCCATGCCGTGCGGGTCACCGGTCAAGAGGCGCAGCACCTTTGCGGCGGTGCGGACCTTCTGCGCCTCATTGCCTACGACCACGGCCTTGATGAGGCTCATGTCGATGCCGTAGCGATCACCGGTCGCGGCCACCGCCTTGGTGTCTTTGGGGAAACAGCTCCCGCCGTAGCCGGGACCGGGATGGAGGAACTTACCGCTGATCCGGCCGTCCATACCCATGGTGCGGGCAACCGTGTGTACATCGGCCCCAACCGCCTCAGCCAGATTGGCCATCTGGTTGATGAAGGTAATCTTGGTGGCCAGGAACGCGTTTGAGGCGTACTTGATGAGCTCCGCGGTCTCAAGGTTGGTCCAGACAAAGGGCGTTGAAATGAGGTAAAGCGGCCGGTACGCGTCTTCCAAGAGCTCTCTCGCGCGCGCGGCGGCGGGAGAGTCCGGGTCTGCGAAACCCACCACAATCCGGTCCGGATGGAAGAAATCCTGCACCGCGCGGCCCTCGCGCAGGAACTCGGGGTTGCTGACCACCACGAACTCGCGGTCATCGGCGGCACCGGCAGTGCGCGCGAGCTCTCCGGCGATCCACCGATTGGTGCCCACCGGGACGGTGCTCTTGGTCACCACCACGGTAAAGCCGGTGCAGTGGGTGGCCACGTCCGCGACCACCGCACGGATCTGGCTCAAGTCGGCTGAGCCGTCTTCCGCCTCCGGCGTGCCCACCGCGATGAACACCACCTGCGCCTGCGCAAGTGCTTCGGCCGGAC
>CAYTGY010000356.1:0-3753 GCA_964437265.1 uncultured Spirochaetaceae bacterium
AGACGAGTCAATCCGGCGCTTCTGGGTTGATCATGGCAAGCGCTCAAGACGGATCGCCGCCGCCATGGGGCGGGCGCTTGGCACACCCGCGACCAACAACTTCTGGATTCCTGACGGGATGAAGGATATGCCGGCAGACCGATTGGGGTACCGGCAGGCGCTCATCCAGAGTCTTGATGAGATATTCGCGGAGGAGATCAGCGAGTCGGAGTGCATTGACGGGGTGGAGAGCAAGCTCTTCGGCATTGGTTCCGAATCGTTTGTTGTTGGATCTCATGAGTTCTACCTGGCCTACGCCGTTAGCCGCGGGAAGCTCCTGACCATGGACGCCGGACACTATCACCCCACCGAACAGATTGCGGACAAGATCTCCGCAATCTTGCCGTTCACCGACCGGCTGATGCTCCACGTGTCGCGGCCAATTCGGTGGGACAGCGACCACGTGGTCATTATGGATGACCCCACCGTGGCAATAGCCCGCGAAATCGTGCGCGCCGGCGCGCTGGACCAGGTGTTCCTGGCGGTGGATTTCTTTGACGCGAGCATCAATCGGATTGCCGCGTGGGTGATTGGGCTGCGCTCAACGTTGAAGAGTCTTCTGTTCGCGTTGTTGGAACCTACGGCTCACCTGGTTGAGCTGGAGAACGACGGTGATTTCACCGCGCGTCTTGCGCTCACTGAGGAGCTGAAGAACTTGCCCTTCGGTGCGGTGTTCGACAAGTTCTGCCTGGACCAGGGCAGCCCGGCAGGACCGGCGTGGCTGAACCGTGTCCGGCAATACGAACGCGACGTCTTGAGCGCGCGGGGAGGCGGTGCGTGAGCCTGCAGGAGCTGGTAACCATCTCTCGTCAAGTGGGCGAAAACCCCGAGTGGGTGCTGGCCGGCGGGGGCAACACCTCCTTTAAGGACAACCAGTACCTCTACGTGAAGGCATCCGGCCATCAGTTGGCCACCATTTCGGAGGACGGGTTTGCCAAGATGGACCGTTCCCGTCTCCAAGCCATCTGGGGCAAGCAATACCCACGGGATGTCGAACAGCGGGAGGCGGCCGCGCTTGCGGATCTCATGGATGCCCGCCTTCCCGGCGAGCAACGACGGCCAAGTGTGGAGTCGTTGATGCACGAGCTCTTCCCGCATCCGTTTGTCATTCACACCCACCCCGCAATCGTTAACGGTCTGACCTGCTCCCAGGAGGGACACGACGCAGCCGGCCGCCTGTTTGGACCACGCGCGCTTTGGATCCCCGTGTGCAATCCCGGTTATGTCCTGGCGGTGAAGATGCGCGAGGCAGCGGATGCCTACAAGCAACGCCGTGGCACCTTCCCGCAACTCGTGCTGGTGCAGAACCACGGGCTGGTGGTTGCCGGCGCAAGCCCGGATCAGATCGATGAGCTCCATGAGCTTGTCTTGTCCGTGATGCGGAGCGCGATTGGGCGTGCCCCCGACGCCAACGGGATTCAGCCCGACGATCCGGACGCGAAGGTCCGGTGGGAAGCGGCCGTCGTTGGCGCCCTTCCCGGAGATTGGGTTGTGCGGTTTCTCGTAAACAACGAAATCCGACGACTTACCGCGACGGCTGACGCCTTTGAGGCGCTCCGGCTTCCCTTCTCTCCGGATCACCTCGTGTACGCCGGGCCGGAGCTCCTCTACATCGACCCAACTGCGAGCCGGGATGAGGATTCCGCCCAGATGACGGCGCGTTTGGTAGACGGCTATCGGCACCGGCACGGCCTGGACCCAAAGGTGGTCGCGGTCCGCGGGGTTGGCTGTTTTGCCTCCGGCGCAACGGAGAAGGCCGCTCGAGCGGCGGAGCTCCTCTTCCGTGATGCGGTGAAGGTGGCCACGTACGCGGAGGCGTTTGGTGGGCCCCAACCGCTGCCGTCGTCTGAGATCGAGTTCATCCGCAGCTGGGAGGTCGAGCAGTATCGAACCAAGGCGAGCACCGAATCCTCGTGAGCTGCACCGCAATCACACCGGGAGGAACACCATGGCGATAGCCGTTCTGGACATAGGGAAGACCAACAAGAAGATATTGATCTACGACGATGACCTCAACGTCGTAGATCGCGTCAGCGCGACGTTCCCACCGCAGGAGATTGACGGTGTGAGCGTAGAGGATTTGCAAGGAGTCACCGCCTGGTATAAGCACACGCTTGCCCAGCTGGCAAAACGCCACCAGATCGCCGTGGTCTCAATCACTACCCACGGAGCCATGTCTGTTTGTGTGGACGCAGACGGCGAGGTCTGCGTGCCGCCGGTGGATTACACGCATGAGCCCGGCGGTTCCTTTCATGAGGAGTTCTATGCGCAGGTGGGGGATCGCGATGCGCTCCAGCAGTCGACGGCCACGCTGGAGCTCAAGGCGCTGGTGAACGTGGGTAAGGCGATCTTCTTTGTCCAGCGTCACTACCCGGACCAATTCGCCCGCGTTGCGCATATCCTGCTCTACCCGCAGTTCTTTGGGTTTCAGCTTACCGGGAAGGTTGCCGCGGACCGGACCTACTTGGGCTGTCACACCTATCTCTGGGACCCGTACGCCGGCCGGTATTCGGAGGTCGCTGATACGCTGGGCGTAACACATCTCCTGCCCACCCAGGTCCGGAACGCGGATGAGGTTCTGGGTACCGTCGCCCCGGAGATCGCCCGGGAGCTCGGTCTGGATCCGGGGACACTCGTGACCATGGGAATCCATGATTCCAACGCCAGCCTGCTTCCCTATCTCCTCCAGAAGCGCGACGAAGCGTTCGTGCTGAACTCCACCGGTACCTGGTGCGTCGCCATGCATCCGGAGGAGCGCATTCAGTTTGCGGATGAGGAGATTGGGAAGTCGGTGTTCTATAACCTCAGCGCATTTGGGACACCGGTGAAGACGACCATCCTGATGGCGGGCGCGGAGTTCGAGCACTACGCCGGACTTCTTCAACGCCGGGCCGGTATCTCCGAGTATCCCGACTTTGACCCGAAGGTGTATGCGGAGGTAGCCTCCGCGCGGGACCTGTTCATCCTTCCGGGGCTGCTTCCCGGCACCGGCCAATTCCCGGACTCCGTGTCACGGGTTGTTGACCGGGATCACACCTATGCGCCGGAAGACCTGGAGCGCACGCCACCCCCGCCGGTCCTGGATGACCCAAGACGCTTTTATGCCGCGGTCAACCTGTCTCTGGCGGTGCAGACCACGGTGGCGCTCCAGCGCGTGGGGCTGCGACCCGGTGTGAAGGTGTATACGGAGGGCGGCTTTCGGAACAACCGCGACTATAACGCGTTGCTCGCCGGACTGTTTCCTGAGTCAAGGTTCTCGCTGACCGGGATGGAAGAAGCGACCGCTTTTGGCGCCGCACTGCTTGGGCGAGCCGCGTCATCCGGGGTTTCGGTGCGAAACCTCGCGAGCACCTTCTCCATCTCCATAGAGCCGGTGGAGCCGGTCGCCGTCCCCGGACTCCAGGAGTATGCTCAGGCGTTCTTGGATCTGGTCCAGTAAACCGGTGTTCAACGTGGTCTTGGGGCCAGTATATTTTCTCCATATCCGCAACACCGGGAGCTGCGTATGACGGTTATTCCAGCGATTGACATATTGGGAGGGGAGTGCGTTCGTCTGGTCCAGGGCGACTATGAGAGCGTCACGGTGTACGACAAAGACCCGGTCTCCATGGCTCGTCGCTTTGCGGATGCCGGGGCCACTCGTCTACACATTGTGGATCTGGATGCGGCGCATGTCGATCCGGCGGCGCGTGTCGTCGTCCCGGCAGGCGTCGC
>CAYTGY010000357.1:0-3741 GCA_964437265.1 uncultured Spirochaetaceae bacterium
ATCGTCGACAGGGATGGGCAGATCATGGCAGACGGCACGGCCGCCAACCCCATCACAATACCCCAGTCACCCCAGGAGAGCGCATCCACCTCGAATACCGCCGCAATCCCCGGGACCGCGGTGACGATCCACTGCAGCAGCAATCCCACACCAAATGCCAGCCACAACATCTTGTTCTTGAACAGCCCAACTTGGAATACGCTCCTGCGGAAGTGCCTGAGGTCGAACGCGTGGAAGAGCTGGCTCACCGCAAGCACCACGAACGCCATGGTGCGCGCGTGCTGGAGCGAGCCGTCGTACATGGCAAGGCCAAGCTGGAATGCAACCAGGGTCAGTGCTCCAATGAGCAGCCCGTTGCCAATGACATTTGGTCCGGTCCCGCCGGCGAAGAGGCTCTCATGCGGGTCGCGCGGTTTGCGGCGAAGCACGCCCGGATCATCCGGCTCCATCCCCAGCCCAAGCGCCGGGAGGCTGTCGGTGATGAGATTCACCCACAGGATGTGGATTGGCAGCAGCGGTGGCTTCCAGCCCACCAGGATCGCGGTGAAGATGGCAACAATCTCACCGGCGTTACATGAGAGCAGGAAGGTGATCGCCTTCTTGATATTGCCAAAGATGTTGCGCCCGGCCGCAATGGCACTGACAATGGTGCCGAAGTTGTCGTCGGTGAGCACAATGTCGCTCGCGCCTTTGGCAACATCGGTTCCGGTGATCCCCATCGCAACACCAATGTCCGCCGCTTTGAGGCTGGGAGCGTCGTTGACCCCGTCACCGGTCATAGATACCAGGTGACCGCGGCTCTTCAGGGCGGTGACAATCTTCACCTTGTGCTCAGGGCTCACGCGGGCAAACACGCGGAGATCCTCCACCCGCTCGGCCAGCTCTTCATGCGTGAGGCGATCCAGATCTGCACCGCTGATGGTCTGGGTTTCATCCTGTGCGATGCCCAGCTCACGCGCAATAGCGAGGGCAGTTTCCTGATGGTCGCCGGTGATCATGATTGTCCTGATGCCGGCGCGGCGGCAGGCGTCAATGGAGTCCTTGACCTCCATTCGCGGCGGGTCCATCATGCCCACAAGCCCCACAAACACCAGTTCGTGCTCCAGGTCGTCTATCCTGATGCCGTCCGGCGAGGTTTCCTTGAACGCCGCCGCGAGCACTCTCAGCGCATCCGCACTCATGGCGGCCGCCGCCTCGGTGATCCCGCGACGGTCATCATCGGTGATTTGGCGCGTCTGAGCGCCCTCCAGAATGCGGGTACACACCGGCAAGAGGCTGTCAAGCGCCCCCTTGGTGTACACGCGGGCCCCGTCCGTACGTCGACCCACGGTAGACATCATCTTACGTTCCGAGTCAAAGGGCTTCTCCGCAATGCGGGGCTGTTGTTCGGCGAGCGCCTCCTTGAGAATGCCGAACTTGCTGCCGGCCTCAAGCAGTGCGATCTCAGTTGGGTCGCCGGTCTGAGCACCCGCGCTGTACGTGGCGTCGTTGCAGTGAACGAGTGCCTCGAGCATGGTGCGGTCTGCACGGTCGTCCCGGTTGAGCGCCGATATCTCCTTGGTGCTGCCGTTCGCATGGTAGCGCGTCACGGTCATCCGGTTCTGGGTCAAGGTCCCGGTCTTGTCCGAACACACCACGTTGACACTTCCGAGCGTCTCAACGGCAGGCAGCTTGCGAACAATCGCATTGCGCCGGCTCATCTGCTGGACGCCAATGGCCAACACCACCGTTACGATGGCGGGGAGCCCCTCAGGAATGGCGGCAACCGCCAGGCTCACCGCCGTCAGGAAGAGCTCCAGCACGGTGTCCTGAGGGACCATGCCCAGGCGCAAAAACTCCTCCAGAATTCCGATGCCGAACATCACGGCACAGAGAATCAGAATGACCACACCCATCAACCGGCCGAACTTTTCCAACCGTCGCTGAAGCGGAGTGAGCTCCTTCTCCTGGGTCTCAAGCATTGCCGCGATCTTGCCGATCTCCGTATCCATGCCGGTGCCGACCGCGACCCCCACGCCTCTGCCGTAGGTGATGATGGTTGAAGAGAACGCCATGTTCACCTGGTCGCCCAACGCAACGCCCTCAGTGGCCACCACCGCCTCCGCGTCCTTCTGCACCGGCACCGACTCGCCGGTGAGCGCGCTCTCCTCCGCCTTGAGATTTGCGGACTCTACCAGCCGGAGATCGCAGGGAACCACGCGGCCGGTTTCGAGGATGACCACATCGCCGGGAACAATCTGTTCAGCCGGGATCTCCGTGGTGATCCCCTCGCGCCGGACAAGCGCTTTGGGACTGGCCATCTTTTTGAGCGCCTCAATTGCCGCCTCAGCCTTGCTCTCCTGGATCACGCCAATCACGGCGTTGAGCAGGACGATTGCAAAGATGATGATGGCGTCGGAGAACTCGCCAAGAACGGCGCTTACCGCCGCGGCGATCAAGAGAATGTAGATCAGCGCGTTCTTGAACTGCTCCGCGAAGCGCTCCAGATTGGTGGTGCGCCTCCCTGACTTGAGCGAGTTCGGGCCGTACCGTTCGCGCCGCAAAGCGACTTCCGCCTGAGACAGACCGTCTGCGACCGTGACATCAAGCTCAGAGAGCACCGCGGACGCGCGTCTAGCCTTCCAATCCACCGTTGGCTCCTTACGTGTATGGGCTGCGAATCAGAGCATCGCATTCCCGTGGCCCGTAGTGCAAGAGCGGCTAGAGGATATACCGCGCTTGGAGACGAAGGTCCTCGAGCTCCTTGATCCAGAACGCCTCGCTCCCCCACCCCGGATAGTGCTCGGCGAACCAGTAGTCGTGACGCTGCCGCGCCTGCCACGTGAGGAAGTAGACCATCCGCATGAACCGAAGCGGCTCCACCAGCTCGGCGTTGCGGAAATCGAACTCGCGGAACTGCTCGTAGCCCTCAAGAATGAGGTTGAACTCGCGCCGCGCCTCGTCCAGTCGCTCCGGAAGGAGCATCCAGAGATCCTGTACGGCGGGGCCGATCATCATGTCGTCAAAGTCTATCAGCACCAGCCCCTCCGCATCGCGGCTCAGAACGTTGCCACGGTGACAGTCCCCGTGGATGCGAAACGTCTCACACTGAGCAAAGGCTCCGCTCCACGCAGACACCATCTGATCCACCAGCGCCAAGAACTCATCTCGCACCGAAGGGTGCACCGTCCCTGATTCCACCAACTCGTGAGCGAACGGCACGGTGGTAGTCTCAGGACGTAGCGTCAACCGGTTTGCCGCCGGCGCGGATCGCCCCACCGCATGGCACCGTCCAACCACGGCACCCAGTCGGCGCAGATCGTCATCAGACTCGCCTTCGAAGCTTCTCCCGCCCTGCTTCCGGAAAAGCGCGTACCGGTAGCTTCGGTTGTCTCCCACAGTCGCCTCGTGCAGCGTGGTCTCTTCGGGTGACAGGATGGGCGGAATTGCCGGAACTTCCGCATAGTCCAGGTCCAGCAGGAACTGGTGTTCGTCAAGTATCGCCTCGTCGCTCCACCGTCCCGGGCGGTAGAACTTGACAATGAGTGGCGTGCCGTCGTCGGTGCGGATACCGTATACCCGGTTGATGTAGCTGGGATACGGCTCAACGGTTCCGTCAAGCTTCACCCCGTACGACTGCTCAATGGCCTGCACCACCACGTCCGGCGTCAAGGCATCAAAGGAACCTAGGGAGCGGTGATCTTGGGTCATCTGAGCAATGAGCCTATCATCGATCCGGTCCCCATAACAGCGCCTTCCAGG
>CAYTGY010000358.1:0-3741 GCA_964437265.1 uncultured Spirochaetaceae bacterium
GGGAACCGCATGAGACAGCCTTCAACAAGAGCGCAATAGACCCCAATAGCCGCGAACGACTGTGGACCATGCTGCGCGGCTCACCGGTAAAGGTGGTTGCAAGCGGCCACGTGCACGTGTACAAGCGCGTTGGGGCACATGGGATCGAGTTTGTCTGGTGTCCGGCTACGAGCTTCGTGGTGACGTGGGACGGTAAGGATGTCTACGACGGCGTCCGCCGCGCAGGTTATCTGGAGTTCGATCTGTCCCCGCCAACCCCGTCGGATCCGGCCCCGATAGCTCACCGCTTGGTAGAACCGGCTCAAATGGTCAACTACGACCTGCGAAACTGGTTCCGCGAGCATGGATCTACGGTGCATCTGCCTCCACGGCCGCTCTCGTGACATCAGAGACAGAGGCCTGTATCCGCCGGCTACCAGGCCGTGTCCTGAGAGAAGGCTTTGACGCACACCGCGCGCCACGGTAGGCTCGCTCCATGGAGTTTACCTTTGCCACACCCGCCCTGCTCTTCCCGGCTGTCTCCTTGTTGTTCATCTCCTACACCAACCGGTTCGTCTCCTACGCGGATCTGGTCCGCAGGCTTCACGAGCGGTGGCGAACGGAGGGAGACACGGTTGTCGCGCGCCAGATATCGAACCTTCGGCGTCGCATCGTCATGATCCGGAACATGCAGATCGCCGGCGCATTCTCGCTCCTCTTCTGCGTGGTCTGCATGATCGTTCTCTTCTTTGGGATGACGGTGGTCGCGGAAACGCTCTTTGCCGCAGCACTGTTTCTGATGCTGGTTTCGCTTGCGCTCCTAGTGGTTGAGGTGAGCATCTCCGTTCGCGCCCTGGAGCTACAGCTGGGAGACCTGGAGCGCGGCCAACGGTAGCCCGCCTACGGCCGTCCAAGCAAGATTGCCCACTCGCCGACGGCGGTGTTCCAGTGCTTGAGGTAGCGGTACCCGGTGAAGTGCGCCCGGTGATAGACCCAGGCATCCGGATAGGAGAACGACCAGATCTCCTGTTCGGTGGGAGCATTTGCATTGACCGGAAGCCGATTGGTGTAGAGCAGCACATAATCCGGACGCCGCTCGTCTATCAGCGTGGTTGCGATCGCCCAGTTCCGGTCCAGCTCCGGCGGAACCTCAGGGTCAAGGTCGCGACGTTCATGTGAGCGCATGATTCGCGCTATTTCTCGATCGGTCAGCCCGAACATGTCCCAGGTGGTCAAGCCGGAGACATACGGAACCGCGCCAATACGCTTGGTCACCAATGTGCCGGTTCCGCCGGTTATCTCACTAACATCGGCTCCCACCTCTTGGAGTGACGCGCCGGTCATCAGGTGGTTAGGGTAGCGATCCGCCCGTTCCCGGAACTCAGTGACCACACCCGCCTGCTGATACCCAACAACGAGCACAAGCAGCAGCGCCATGAGGATAGACGGGACGGGCTTCTCGCGGCGGGAAAAGATGCCGGCCACGCCCGCGGCTACAATCAGCGGAAACACCGGTGTGACAAACCGATGCAGCGGCATCCAGTCGAAGCCGGCGTAGACCATGAACGCAACACCGCACATGATGACGCCGATGACAAACATCGTGGCGGCGCTGCGCTCGCGATTGCGGAGCGCCAGGAAGGCAAGCGGGAATAGGAACACTCCGCCGGAATCGGTAAGAAATGCAACAACGTTCCTCATGCCGGTCCCCGGCCGGTCATGAGAGAGAATCCAGTCGGGAACCTTGGCGTAGTAGGTATTGGGCAGCAGGTCACCATAGTACAGGAGCCTGAACCCAAAGAACAGCCCCAACCCCAGGCATGCGCCCACAAGGCCCAGCGCCGTTGCCCACGTGAACGGACGACGTACCGCGGCTGCCTCAATTACCAGGAACGCCGCGGCGAAGACCAGATACATTGGCCCTTCCGGCCGCGAGACTGCTGCCATGAGCAGGTACGCGAAGGCCACCGCCGCGTGGATTCCCTCATCGCGCCTGATGAAGTGGTAGGCTGCACCGGTCAGGAGAAACCCAAAGAAACCGGTCTCCAACCCGCTGGTGGAGTAGTAGGCAATTGATGCGCTCAACCCAACCAGCGCGGCAGCCAAGAACACGGCTACCCGGTTCGAGCGCGAGAGCACACGCGTGATCAATGCGGCGTACACGATCATGCCCACCGCGGACAAAAACCCAAAAACGGCAGCGGTCTGCTCCATGGGTCCGTCACGAACCACGTGCACCGCACCCAGGAGCGCCGTCCAGAGGAAGTTGCTGTATCCCTCTACGCGCTCACCGTCATTGAAGACAAGACCGTTGCCGGCCGCGAAGCTCTGCGCGTATCTGAAGGAGATATATGCGTCGTCGCACGTGTACTCCCAGAAGGTCTTCTGGTAGCGAAGCTGGACCAGCACCCCCGGCGTGACCAATGCCACAAAGAGGGCCACGGCGAGGATCCGCCGGGTGGTTGCTGAGCTCTCGCCCTCGCCGGCAAATGTCCGATGCAGCCACGCGCCAATCGCGGTGAGGCGTTCCCGAAGTTGTATGCCCACGAATGCGCATGGTAGGTGAAGTGCGCACGGGTTGCAAGCAATCGGCTGAACGCACTGAACGCTGTCGTTGATAGCGCCGGCATTGACCGATCGCTCTCCCGGATGAACACCGACGTGATCGACCTCATGCAGCTGCACACCTGTGACGTGGCCACGCTGGAGCGCGGCGAGGCAATCCGCGCGCTACAGGACGCGCGGGACGCCGGAAAGATCCGGTTTCTTGGGTATTCAGGAGACAATGACGCGGTGCCGTGGGCGGCACGCTCAGGTCACTTCGATGTGATCCAGACCAGCTTCAATCTGGTTGACCAGCGCCCGCGCTATAAGCTGCTTGCGGAGATTCGGACGCGGGGACTCGGGTTGATTGCCAAGCGCCCCATTCTGAACGGCGTGTGGCGCGTGGACCGGGACCCGGACCCCTACGGCAATAGCTACGCAAGCGAATACTTCCGTCGGCAACAGGAGGTAGCCGGCACCGAGCGCTTTCCCGGCGAACCTGAGGATCCGATTCTGGCAAGCCTTGGGTTCACACTGTCGAATCCTGAGGTCAACGTGGAAATGCTCGACCACCTGCCGCTGTCACAGGAGTTCGTCAACGCCGCACATGAACGGTATGACGCAGTCGGCAGAGAGTGGGAGCAGCGCTCGTAGTGCGACAAAACTGCTGCAGGGATTGTGGAAACGCCATTTGGACCGGCCGAGGTGCAGATTTGCCGGTACCGTGGTACGATACGTCATGTCAGAAAAACAGCATATCCTCTTTGTCTGTACGGCAAATCAACAACGCAGCCCCACCGCAGAGGAATTGTACCGCAGCGATTCTCGCTTTGAGGTGCGGTCCGCCGGGACCAGCACGCCGGCAACTACCGCCGTCAGCGCCGAGCTCGTCGAATGGGCGGACACCATCGTGACCATGGAGCAGCGGCATGCCAAGGAGATACGCCTTGAGTTTCCCAAGCTCGCCGCCAAGACCAGGTTCATTGTGCTGGGCATTCCAGACATCTACGAGTACATGGACCCCACTCTCCAGGGAGAGATTCGGGACAAATTCGAGGCGAAGCTGTAGCCCCATCTAGCCCGGATGGTCTATGGCTCGGCGCACCCGGCCGGACTACCTTCACCCCCAGACGCTATGGAGACACTGGAACAGTTCTACGAGTTCATGGATGAGCTTCAGACGCTCAGACGCGTGGTTGCCGAGTACGTGGCCAACGG
>CAYTGY010000359.1:0-3735 GCA_964437265.1 uncultured Spirochaetaceae bacterium
CCTGGTTGGTGTTGTGGTGTACGGATCCTTTCTGAAAGACTCCTTCGTGCCGGCGGTCTCAGCCGTCAACGTCCTGATTGTCCTTGGTGAGCAGAACGCGGAGCAGCTTCGCTCCTTTGGCCGGCGTGGCCACTCGCTGCTTCGTCGGTTCCGCATTACGCCGCTTCTTCTTACCGGACAGGAGTTCGCCGGCTCCGCGGATGTCTTTCCCATGGAGTATATGGACATGGTGGATACCCACCGTGTCCTTACCGGCGATGGTGTTACCCAACAGCTTTCGCTGACGGCGGCCAACCTCCGTCACGAGGTTGAGCACCAGCTGCGCGGGAGTCTTGTGTCGCTGCGGCAATTGGCCGTGGCCGCGGGTCGCAAGCGGCCCTTCTGGGGGCGCGTCATGCGCCGCGAGCTGGAGCAGTGGTACGGATCGTTGTCCGCAATTCTGCGAGGCCTGCTCCGACTCAAGAGCGTGAGTCCCATTCCTCAGGAGCCGGTTGCGTTGGTTGAGGCGATGAACGGCGCCTACAACCTGGACCCGGGGCCCATCCTCCAGCTCTTGCGTACGCGCGAGAGTGATCGCGCGGACACCGCCCAGCTGATTGACGCGCTGTTGGCTCGACTGACGCGAATAGTCGAGATTGTGGACACGCTGGACTCGGGAGGTGGCGCGTGAGGAGCTTCCACATTTTTCGCAGCACTCTGGTTGCAGTGCTGGTGTTCGCGGCTACGGCGGTTGTTGCGCAGAAGCTCCCGGAGCCCACGGGATTTGTCAACGACTATGCGAATGTCATCTCCGGTCAGGACGAGTCGGAGATGATGAGCATCATCCGCGCGCTCAGAGAGCAGACGGGGGCGGAGATTGGTGTTCTTACGGTCTCCAGCATGGCGCCCTACGCCACTATTGAGCAGTTTGGCGTTGCGGTGGCGGAAGAGTGGGGCATTGGGTCAAAGGACGATGACAACGGCGTGCTCCTGCTGGTCTCCACCGGCGACCGACGAGTGCGGATCGAAGTGGGGTACGGTCTGGAGGGCGCCCTGCCGGATGGACGCGTAGGCGCGATTCTGGATGACTATGTGATCCCCGACCTGAGGCGTGACGACTACAGCGCGGGACTGCGAAAGGGTGTTGGGGCACTCGCCTCGGTGATCGCGGACGAGTACGGAGTCACGCTCAAGGGCGCCGATGTTCCGCGCGTTCGCACC
Source organism: uncultured Spirochaetaceae bacterium (assembly GCA_964437265.1). Classification (GTDB taxonomy): domain Bacteria; phylum Spirochaetota; class Spirochaetia; order DSM-27196; family SLST01; genus CAYTGY01. Next base: position 1,201 of record CAYTGY010000359.1, read on the forward strand.
GTCTCCTCGAGCCGTGGTCCGGATGTGGGAAATCTTGTCTATCTCATCTTCTTCTTGATAGTCTTTGGCGGCCGGTGGTTCTTCTGGCCGCTCTTGTTGGGTGGACGCCGTCGCGGATTCTTCGGCGGCGGGTTCGGCTCATCAAGAAGCCACGGTAGCCGCTCCTCCGGCTTTGGCGGATTTGGCGGTGGCGGCGGGTTCGGCGGCGGCGGCGCCTCCCGCGGATTCTAGCGCGGAGAACCGGGATCGGCCCGGAAAGGAACAATGACGTGAAGAGCAGTACCACAAAATGGCTTGTCCCGGCAGCAGTAATCCTCCTCGTGATCCTGATCGGGTGGTTTATTGGTCAGCGAAACCAGTTGGTTCGCCTCGAGGAGGAGGTTGACGCGGCCTGGAGCGAGATAGACAATCAGCTCCAGCGGCGAAGCGACCTTATTCCCAACCTTGTCGCAACCGTCCGTGGGTTTGCGGACCAGGAGCTCGAGGTGTTTGGCCGGATAGCCGACGCCCGCGCGCGGCTGGCCGGTGCGGAAACCGTTGGTGAGACCGCAGAGGGGTATGCTGAGCTTCAAGGAGCGCTCTCGCGCCTCCTGGTGGTGGTGGAGAACTACCCAACCCTACGCTCCAATGAGAACTTCATACGGCTGCAGGACGAGCTTGCCGGTACGGAGAACCGGATTGCCGTTGCCCGTATGCGCTACAATGAGGCGGTGCAGGAGTTCAACACCAAGATCCGCATGTTCCCAACGAACCTTGCTGCCGACGCGCTCGGCATGGAGGAGCGCGAGTACTTCGAGATCCCCGAACCGGCACGTGAGGTTCCGGAGGTCGACTTCGGCGACTGAAACCGGCGCTTGAGATGCGGGTATATACAGGACAAATGTGTACGCCCCTCATGAGCGAGGAATGGGAATGAGCTACAAACGGTTACTGATACTGCCACTCTTGATACTCGGTGTGATGATGCCGGCCGTTGGCCGCGGGAATGCGGAGACCGCGCCCGGCAGCCTGGGCGCCGGAGCATTCGTAGACCAACTGACCGGCCTCCTGCATGAACAGGAGTGGCCGGAGGTTCAGGTTGCGGCGCTGCGACTCTCCGCGGAGGTGGCTGAATGGCCGGCGGGAACCGCCACGGACGCCCAGGCGGTGGCGCTTGCGCTCTCCTATTACCGGAGAGAGCACGACGGTCAGACTGAGCCGGGAGAGATTGTCTTGCTTGCCCGGGAGCTGGCGCACGCTGCGGTTCTGATGCGCCAAACGGGGATGAGGCCGGCGCAGATTGGCCGTGCGGCCGTTGACGGCATTCGCGACGCGCTGGGCGAGTCACGCGGTGTCGCGGATCAGCCCGGCGGGGTTGGAGCGGCGGTCCGGGAGCATGTGCTTGCACGTGTAGCAGATCAGGCGCGCGATGCCGCAGCGGGACGCGGGCCGCGAGCTCCGGAAGAGATTCGGGCGCCCGGCTGGGCCGGCCTGGGAGACACCGGTCCCGCCGGACCCGGCTCGCCCGGACCGCCACAGGATCTACCGGAGGAGGGACCGTGAACGTCGTCGCCGGATACTCCCAAGGTGAAGTATGATCAGACGTAACGCCGTAGCCGCACTCATTTTATTGTCTCTTGGAGCCCTCCCCGCTCCTGCGCTTGAACCAGTCGTGATAGCCGGCGCTGATGTGGGCTACCGCGCCTCCGTCTTGCCGGTGGAGCGCGTACACTCGGTTGAGGTCCGTCCGCGGCTGGCATTCAACTGGCGCGAGCGGCTATCGGGGGGAACGGTGCTTGTGGTGGACGCACGTGCTCACCTTTGGGTCCCGCTCGAGGCGTCCGGTGGGCTGTCTGACGGCGAGTATCTCAATGTCACCGCTATCATCCCTTCAGGGAACAATGAGACGTCGGTGAGTGTGGGGGCGGAGAGCGCGTTTGTCGCAAACGGCGTGGCCGCTCGAACCATCATCCCCCGGTGGAGTGCCGACTATCGCCGGCTCTCCTCACGCGGCCATCTGGCGCTGCTGACTCGTGGCCGGTACCGCGTGAGCCTGGACGGACGTAGTGACGTTCTGATGCAGCGCATTGGCATTGGATTCCAGCGGGCCGAGTCCATCTCGCTATCCATAGATGCGGCGGTCGCAGGCGGCGTCGAGGTGTGGCCGGAGTATGTGCTTGTAGACCAGTCGGGGGCTGCTACCGGGCAATCCCGACGCGATGCAACGGTGGATCTCGATCTTACCGCCGAAGGGCTGTGGGGCTACTTCACCAGCTGGTCGATTGGTGGGCTGGCTGAGCTTCGCATCTCCAACGCGACCGGCTTCCGTACCGATTCCGCTACCTTTCTCCCCAATCCGGAGAGCCTGGTCTCCGGTAATCTCTTTGCCTCCATCCGAACCAGTCCGGTCCGCCAGGTGAGTATCACCGGCTCTGTGACGGTGGATGAAACGTGGTACACGAACCGCGTCTCGCGGGACCTCGCGGGTGCGGAGCTTGGAGCCAACCTCAGCATCTTCACGGCGACTGCGCAGGCCGGCGTTGACTACAACCCGGT
>CAYTGY010000360.1:0-1970 GCA_964437265.1 uncultured Spirochaetaceae bacterium
TTGATCGTGACCTCCTATTTCGATGACGAAACCACCTATTCCAAGTACGAGGTCACGTCGTACAACAACGTGAAGGACATCTACGTCAGTGATGAGGGACTGGTATTCCAAGCGGACGGCTACAAGCTCTTTGTTCTGGTGGAGCCGGCAAGCTATCCAAAGAAGCACATAGAGCCGGCGTATCGTGACGGATCACACAAGATTCCGTACCGGGCGAAGGAGGTGAATATCTACACCTCCAAGCGGCAAGACAAGATCATGATTGGGAAGGAGCCGGTGATCACGTATACCAGCTTCACCATTCTCAAGCCGACCGGCGTCAACTTCTCCTACATCGTCTACAAGAACGAGGACCTCATGCAGACCATGGAACGCTTCTTCTCCAAGACCATCTGGGAGGATGCACGCGTCCCTAAGCGCGATGCTGAGGAGGTCTCCAAGCTGATAGTGCAGTCACTGGACAAGGTGGTGAATCCCGCCTTCCGCGAGGAGTAGCAGCGTCGCATCACAACGCGATGAACGTCTCCCTGCACCGAGCGGTAACCGCACGGTCAATTGCAATCGCATCCGGAAAAGGCGGTGTTGGTAAGTCTACCACCGCCGTGAACCTTGCACTGCTCTATGCGAAGGCAGGCAGGCGTGTCGCGCTCATCGACCTGGACCCGTTGTCCAACGTCGCAACAATCATGGACGTTGAGCAACGGCGCCTGGACCGCGTCAGAGAACATCTGGACGGTGATGAGGTGCCGCTTTCCGCGTATTCGGTGGGCTTGACCCGTAACGTGGACCTGCTGTTCCCTCGGCCAAAACTGGACCGCGGAGAGAGCGTGCGACTCCTCCACGCGTTGTTCAACCGCCATCTTGAACAGGTTGTTACAGAATATCACCTGCTCATCTACGACATGCCGGCCGGCATCAGTCACGATGAGAATCTTGCATTCCTGCCGCACATTGGTCACCTGGTGGTTGTCACCAATACCACGCCTACCGCGCACGTCTCTGCAGGTGGCTATCTGAAGGTGGCGTTGGAGATTGCGCCACAGATCAGTGTGTACTTCTGGCACAACCGCTACGACAAGGCGGCGGGAGGCAGCTTTCACCCGTATGACGTGGTGTCAAACTACAACCGTCTGGTTGATGAGGACCTGCGAATAGGCACCGGCATCCGCGTCCACCACGTGGCATTTGTGCCGGAGGACGCGTCACTAAACCTGCTGCAGCAGACCCTCAGTGTAGAGGCGCACATCTATGGCAGAATACTGGACAGTCTGCAGACATACTACCGGGAAGTTGTCCACAGTGTGCCCATGCCCGCCTCCGCGGCGCAGAACCGTTCCGCCTGGGAATCACTGCGGTTTCTCTTGGTCCGCCATCCCGAGTGGGCATCCGCGGCGGAGGCCGTCGGTGCGGCCATGGATGTCTTCGGCGATCCGGCGGAGCTTCCGGAGGCGGAGCGTGACCTCTTTGCCGCAGCCGTCTACGACCATCCGCTGCGTGAGCGACTCGCTCGAGCTATTGGGGCGGTTGGGCGCGCGATTGAGACGGCCACTGATCGCGAGCGCCTCTTCTCTGCCGGCGACGCGACCTCGCGAGCGGGGCGGGCTGACCGGTCCATGAAGGCGTTCCTTGATTCGGTGAGCCAGACCAAACGGTTGCCGGTGTTTGAGCGAAACATGGCCGGGTTGATCTTGTTCTATTTCGCCGTCCTCCGTATCAGCCGTCACCAGCGTGTACGCACGCTAATCTCCGGTCTGGTGCCCCGCCGCACGGAGGGCGGGCGCATGGTACGCAACCGGCGAATGCAGATCCATAATCTGGTGGAACGAAACGATGAGTATCACAGGCGCTACTTCGCGTTGATCAAGCGGCTTTTCCCCGTCCTGGTGAACCAGCTGTCGCGCATGGTGGAGACCTTCTCATGGCAGCGGCTTCTCTTCAGGACCGCCGGCCGTTCTGTGAACAAGAATGCG
>CAYTGY010000360.1:1980-3724 GCA_964437265.1 uncultured Spirochaetaceae bacterium
TACAACGTTGCCGGAACTGCTATCCAGAAGGGCGCCCGGGAACTGATCCGCCACGTCGTAGGCGGCGCCGCCAACCGCACCGATGTCTCCGCACCTATGCGGAAGTAGCCGCGGTGAGGCGGCCGGAGCCCTCCGGCGGTAGCGATCAACACGCGTCGACGATAGCCCCCGGTCTGTGGTACCATGCTGCAGACCACACTATGGAATGAGGTCATATGGGAAGGGGAACGACAACGACGCGGAAGACCGGGGCGTCCAAAGGCGGCTCATCCGGTAATGGCTCGTCCGGAACTGCAGCGACCAAGAACAAGAAACACACCTACGACGAGAGCAAGATCAAGACCCTCTCCTCGCTGGAACACATCCGTCTTCGGACCGGGATGTACATTGGGCGCCTGGGTGACGGGAGCAACCTTGATGACGGCATCTACATTCTGCTCAAAGAGGTTATCGACAACAGCGTAGATGAGTACATCATGGGTGTTGGAGACACCATCCGCATTGACATCTCCGGATCCCGGGTGAAGGTCCGCGACTTCGGTCGCGGAATTCCGCTTGGGAAGGTGGTGGAGTGCGTGAGTGTCATTAACACCGGTGCCAAGTACAACGATGAGGTCTTCCAGTTTTCCGTTGGACTCAACGGGGTAGGGACTAAGGCGGTCAATGCGCTCTCAGAGGACTTCCGCGTAGTGGCGATTCGCGACGGCAAGTACGCGGAGGCGCGGTTTCAACGCGGCGTGCTGGTGAAGGAGCGGAAGGGCGCCACCACAGAGAAGAACGGTACGCTGGTTGAGTTTGAGCCGGATGCGGAAATCTTTGGCGACTATGCGTTCAACATGGAGTTCGTGGAGCAACGGCTGTGGAACTATGCCTATCTGAACAGCGGGCTCACGCTCTATCTGGGGAAGCAGAAGTTCTTCAGCAAGAACGGTCTGCTGGACCTGCTCACGGCTGAGGTGGGTGACCAGACCGTTTACGAGCTGGGGTACCACAAGGGTGATCATCTGGAGTTTGCCTTCACCCACACGGCGAACTACGGTGAGACCTACTTCTCTTTTGTGAACGGCCAGTACACCTCAGACGGCGGGACGCACCTGAGCGCCTTCCGCGAGGGATTCCTCAAGGGCGTGAATGAGTTCTACAAGAAGAACTACTCCGGCGTGGACGTTCGTGAGGGAATTGACGGTGCGGTTGCGGTCCGGCTCATGAACCCAGTCTTTGAAAGCCAGACCAAGAACAAGCTGGGAAATACGGAGGTCAGGAGCTGGATTGTCGCGGAGACCAAGAGCGCCGTAGTAGATTTCCTCCACAAGAATCAGAAGGCGGACAAGCTGCTGCTCCAGAAGATTGAGAACAATGAGCGTCTGCGAAAGGAGCTCAACGCCGTCAAGAAGGAGGCGCGCGAAGCCGCAAAGCGGATCTCCCTGAAGATCCCCAACCTGAAGGACTGCAAGTACCACCTGGATGACGGCGCCAAGGGAGAGGACTCCACCATCTTCATCACTGAGGGAGCCAGTGCGTCCGGCAGCATGGTCAGTTGCCGGGATGTCTACACGCAGGCGATCTTCAGTCTCCGCGGCAAACCGCAGAACGTATTCTCGCGAAAACGCGCGGACCTGTATCGGAACGAAGAGCTCTACAACATGATGATGGCCATTGGCATAGAGAACGACGTAGATGAGCTTCGCTATGGCAGGATTGTGATCGCCACAGATGCGGACTTCGACGGTTTCCATAGCCGAAA